>NZ_JRNB01000027.1 GCF_000758885.1 Peptostreptococcus sp. MV1
ATGCTGTCGCATAAATTTCGGATTTTATTCATCAACGCTAGTTGACAAAGAACCGCAAAAAAAGAGTGAAGACAAAGTCTTCACTCAAAATTATAATCTATTCAACTGTAACTGATTTAGCAAGGTTTCTTGGCTTGTCAACATCTAATCCTCTAAGAGTAGATACGTTAAGTGCAAGTAACTGCATTGGAACAACAGCTATTATAGGTGATAGTAGGTCGTCTGAGTCTGGTATATAAATTACCTCATTAGATACTTTTTCAACTTCCTTGTTGTGGCTCTGAGCGATTGCTACCACATAAGCACCCCTAGCTCTTACTTCTTCCATGTTGGATACCATCTTATCGAACATATTTTGCTGTGTAGCTATAGTTATAACAGGTGTACCATCTTCAATAAGGGCTATAGTACCGTGCTTTAGCTCTCCTGCTGCGAATGCTTCTGCGTGTATATAAGATATTTCCTTAAGCTTTAGGGAACCTTCCATAGCTAGTGAGTAGTCAATACCCCTTCCTAGGAAGAAGGCGTGTTCTTTTTCAACCATTCCCTTGGCTACTGTTTCTATCAGCTTGGCATTATCCAATACTTCCTGGATCTTAGCAGGAATTTCCTTCAATTTTTCTATAGTTTCCTTGTAGTAGGCTTCTGTTATCTTGCCCATTTCTAGTGCACAGTTAAGGGATATCATGTATAGGGCTACTATCTGAGTAGTGTAGGCCTTAGTAGACGCAACTGCTACTTCTGGACCAGCCCATGTGTAGAATACATCATCTGCCTCTCTTGCTATTGATGAACCTACAACATTTGTAACTGCAAGGATTCTAGCACCCTTTTTCTTTGAGTCTCTTAGAACTGCTAGGGTATCTGCTGTTTCACCTGACTGGCTGACAAGGATAACTAGTGAGTGTTCATCAACGAAGTTATCATTGTATCTAAATTCTGATGCTATATCTGTTGTAACAGGAATTCCCATGAATTTCTGCATTGCTGTCTTTCCTAGTACACCTGCATTGTAGGCAGTACCACAAGCAACAATGTATATATTGTTTACTGATTCAAGGTAGGACTTATCTAGGTGGATGTCATCTAGGACGATCTTACCCTGGTCATTTAATCTTCTTTCAAGTGTTAACTTAATGCCCTCTGGCTGTTCGAAGATCTCTTTTTCCATGAAACAAGAGTAGCCTCCTTTTTCAGCCGCCTCTATGTCCCAATCTACGTAGTTTAGTTTCTTGTCAATTAACTGCCTTTCTTCATTGTATATCTTTAGATTACCGTCTAGTATATGAACAACTTCACCGTTGTCTAGGTAGTATACATCTCTTGTATATTTCAATATGGCTGGTATGTCTGATGCCACAAAGGCCTCATCCTCACCGATACCTGCTACTAGAGGACTGTCTTTTCTAACAGCCACTAATTCATTGTTGTGGTCTGCTGATACAACACCTAGGGCATAGGCACCTCTTAGGTCTCCTATAGTCTTGTATACGGCATCTAAAAGGTTGCCATCATAGTACTTGTCTAATAGGTGGGCTATTACCTCTGTATCTGTCTTAGATACAAATACAACACCCTCAGCTTCTAATTGAGATCTTAGTTCTAGGTAGTTTTCTATTATACCATTGTGAACTACTGCTAGGGTCTTGTCCTTGTTAAAATGAGGATGGGAGTTTACATCTGAAGGCTCACCATGAGTTGCCCATCTAGTATGTCCTATACCTGCACTTCCTATTATGTTGTTTTCCTTTAGACTATCTGCAAGGACTGATAGCCTTCCTTGGAACTTTCTTATTTCAAGCTCATTACCAGTGTTTACAGCAACCCCTGCTGAATCATAACCCCTGTATTCAAGCTTAGACAGACCATCGACTATGACGTCTGCTGCATTTCTCTTACCTAAATATCCTACTATTCCACACATTTTCTGCTCCTCCTAAAATATAAATAAGAAACAGGCCCCTACTAGTAGACCCTTTGTTACAGGATCACTCCTGCTTTTAAGGTATACCTTTCGATGGTAGGCCACCGCGAAGTATCCGCCGAATATCTCGATTTCTTCGTCCTCGTTAACTGAAATATCAGTCTGGCGCTAAGCATACAAATGTCTTATCAACACATAAACGCATGACAATGCTTGTGTTAACATTTCAAATACTTTTTAATAATTGATACAAACTACAATTGTAACCTCCGACTCAAATTTGCAAGGAGCAAATTGACACCATGCAGATTGAATCAAGACCTATCTTCTTAGGTTGAATGTGGATGAACTTGTATTCATTGTTTTTACGACTAATGACCATAAGTTCTTCAACCGTAACACTATTCTACCACAAAAACTTAAATTTTGCTTATGTATTTTGTAAATTTTTTAAAGAATGTTATCAATGTCACTGGTAAAACGTATTCACAAATAAGAGGTGTCACCATTGATAGTGACATTAGAACGATTACTATTAGTTTAGAAATTTACGATAATCAGGTATAATAAAAGCATAGGTGTTAGGTTGTAGATATCTACTGAAATTATTATTTAATTTAATTTAATGGTTAAAAACAACCTTAAAAAATATATTTGTATGAAATAAGGAGGGTTTATTATGATTAAAAAGCAGTCTTCAGCTAAGACTTCTGTCCAGAAATTCGGACGTTTCCTAAGTGGTATGGTAATGCCAAATATTGGTGCATTTATTGCTTGGGGGTTTATAACAGCATTATTTATACCAACGGGATATCTTCCAAATGAAAGCTTGGCAAAGATAGTTGGTCCAGCCTTATCGTATCTTTTGCCTATCTTGATTGCCTATCAAGGTGGTAAGATGGTAGGTGGAGATAGAGGGGCAATTATGGGTTCAATAGCAACGATAGGTGTAATTGTAGGTTCTGAAATTCCAATGTTGCTGGGTGCAATGATTATGGGACCTCTTGGGGGATTTGTAATTAAGAAGTTTGACCAGGCCATAGATGGTAAGGTAAAGGTTGGCTTAGAAATGCTAGTAAACAACTTTTCAATAGGGATCATTGGTATGCTACTTGCTATTGTAGGTTTTTATGGTATAGGGCCTATAATCGGTATGGCTACATCATTCGTAGAAGCGGGTGTTAAGTCACTTGTTAATGCGAACTTACTTCCACTAGTATCAATATTTATCGAACCAGGTAAGATACTGTTCTTAAATAATGCGATTAACCATGGAGTTCTTACACCACTGGGTATAAATGAAGCTAAGGAAGTAGGTAGGTCAATAATGTTCTTGCTAGAAGCGAATCCAGGGCCAGGTCTTGGTATATTACTTGCATATTGCTTCTTTGGTAAGGGTAACGCAAAACAGTCAGCTCCAGGTGCAGTTCTTATCCATTTTATAGGTGGTATACATGAAATATACTTCCCATATGTATTAATGAATCCGGCACTTTTAATAGCTGTAATAATCGGTGGAATGTCAGGAGTATTTACTAATGTTATATTAGGTTCTGGCCTAGTTGCTCCAGCCTCTCCGGGGTCAATATTAGCAGTAATGGCTATGACAGCCAAAGGATATCATCTACAGGTAATAATATCTGTACTAGTATCAACAGTAGTCAGCTTTGTTATAGGTTCAGTCTTTGTAAAGAGACAGGCAGCGAATTCTTCTGATGAAGATATGGCTATGGCTCAAGAAAAAATGAAAGCAATGAAGGCAGAGTCAAAGGGACAAAGACTTAATGTAGGTTCAGCATATTTCCCGGATGCCAAGGATATAAAGAAGATAGTATTTGCTTGTGATGCTGGTATGGGATCATCTGCAATGGGAGCTTCAAAGTTTAAATCTAGAATAAAGAACTACAAGGGTGATGTAACAGTGGTACATTCAGCAGTTGCGGAGGTTCCAGATGATACAGATGTAGTAGTTACTCACGAAAATTTAGTTGGTAGGGTTAGTAATCCTGATGGAAGAAAGGAAATCATAACAATTAAGAATTTTCTAAAGGACGAAAACTTGGATGGTTTATTTGAAAGATTCAACAAATATATCTAAATCTTACTATAAAAGTTAAAGATTAAGGTATATCGATACGTGATACAAGAGATGTGATATAATTATTTAAAGAATGCTCACTGGTATGCTGTATTTAAGGGCATGTCGGTGGGCGTTTGTCTTAGGTGAGTTGTTAAAAGTATATGGAGCATTGAAATGAAAAAAATGAAATTAACTGAGAGACAAAAAAATATTATACTCATGTTACTGGAAGACACAAGCCAAGCTATTACCACCAGTAAAATAGCAGATAGATTAAATTTATCCTCTAGAACTGTGAAGAGAGACATAACTATGGTTGAAAAGTGGTTTTCTATAAATGATTTTAAGCTCATAAAGAAACCGGGTGTAGGTCTTATTGTAGATGAAGATGACAATATGAGAAATTTAATAAGTGATCTACTTAAGATGGAAAACATAGAAAAATCATATCACAAGAATGACAGGATAAAGTTTATATTATCTAGGCTTTTAATGGCAGATCAACCAATTAAGTATTATTTTTTTACAAATTACTTGAAAATATCAGATAAAACCCTAACTCAAGACTTAGGAGATGTAGAAAAGTGGTTATCTGATTTAAATATCAAAATAGTAAAAAAACATGGTGAAGGCGTATATATACTGGGTAATAAGAATTCATTGAGAAAGGCTCAGATAAATTTAATTCATGAATCCTTAGATGATACAAAGAGACTTGACCTTATTAGGGATATATCTTTAGAATCTAGTGTCGAATTAATAGAAGAAAATGATGTTTATTCAATGATAAATAGAAAAACACTTGATAAAGTAAAAAGGGTGCTTAGTGGCGTATTTAAAAGTTTAAATTTAAAAATATCAGATAATTCCTATATAGGGCTTCTAGTTCACATATCTCTAACTATAGAAAGATTATTGTTAGAGGAAAATATAGAAGTGAAAAAAGAATATATAAATAATATGTCTAATTCAAAAGAATATATGTTTTCTAGAATAATAGTAGATGACTTAGAAAGAGAATTTTGTATATCAATTCCAGAAGAAGAAATAAGCTATATAGCAATGCATATAAAGGGTGCAAATATAATTGGTAGTGATGGCTCACAAAAAGATGCAGATGATATAATAGAAATATCAAGATTAACAAAGAAACTTCTTGGAGATATGTCGATAATATTTAGTGTCGATCTTGTAAGTGATAAAAGGCTAGAAAAAGATCTTAAAAATCACCTCGGACCTGCACTCACAAGACTTAGGTTGGGCATGAAGATAAGAAACCCAATTTTAGATGAGATTAAAGGGTCATATATGGAGATATTTCAGGCTGTAAATAGAATATTTTCTGATAAGGTGTATGATTTTACAAAGTTGGATAGATCAATAAACATACCAGAGGATGAAATTGGTTATATTACAATTCACTTTGCTGCGGCAATAGAAAGATACATAGGCTTAAATGGAGTCATTAGAGTTATTACAGCTTGTCCAACAGGTGTAGGTACATCTCGATTAGTTGCAACAAAATTGGAGTCTAAATTCAGCAATATTCAGGTTGTAGATAATATGTCTATTATGAATATATCGAGTGAAGTTTTAGCAAGCATGGATGTAGACCTTATAATAGCAACAGTAGATATAAACGAGTATATGGAAGATGGAATGTTACATGGTAAAGATAGTATAGTTATTAACACCTTACCTAGTGACCAAGATTATAAGAAAATAGAAGATAAGATTAAACAAATACTAAGAAAAAAGATATATAATGGGAGCCACGAAAGGCTAGAAAATAGATTATCTTATGGGCACAGTAAAGTAGGAGCAGATAAGTTCGTATTTAGTGACGCAGGTATAGACAAGGATCTTACAGGAGTATCTTTAGATACCGGTATAAATAAGTCAATATACAGGGTATCAATTGACTACTACAGACTTGCTGAGAGTATTACTTATTCAACAATAAGTGGAGGAAACGAGTTAATTGGTGCTTGTACTAATCTAATATCAAGGGATAAAAGTGAAAGAGATAGGATATATACAGCCTTAAAAGACAGGTGCGATATAAATATGCCGTATTTTGAAGATTTAGGACTATATCTAATGCATTGTAAGATAAAGGGTGTTAAGTCTAGACTTGGATTTATGAACGTTGTAGAAGAATTCGAAAGTTTATCTGGATATAATGGTAAGCGCATTCAAAAAAAAATTAAGTCTGTCGTAGTTTTGATTCTAGAAGAGAGAGATTTGTATGCAAAAGACCTATTTGCATCAATAAGTTCTAGATTGGTTGAAGATGACGAATTTTTGGAGGCAATATCTTGCTTAGATAGGTCGAAAATTCAATATATAGTTGATCAAGAGATAGAAAAACAAGTTGAAAAGCTTGCTGATAATAGTATTAATAAAAATAGGAGGTAGTAAAATGGCAGCACAGTTATTGGAAAAGAATATATTTCTAGGTTTAAAAGAAACTTCAAAGGAAGATGCTATAAAATTAGCGGGAAGGAAGTTAGTAGAAGCGGGTTGCGTAGAAGAAGCCTATATAAACGCTATGCTTGAGAGAGAGAAGGTAATGACTACTTACATGGGTATGGGTTTAGCAATACCTCATGGGGTGAATGAAGCAAAGAAGGATATTATAGAATCTGGTATAGTAATACTACAGTATCCAGATGGAGTAAGTTTTGATGGTGAGATGGCATACCTGGTTGTGGGTATAGCTGGAAAGGGTGACGAGCACTTAGAGATACTATCATCCATAGCTATAGCATTAGACGATGATGTAGTAGAAAAGCTGAGAGTTACTACATCAAAGAGTGACTTTATTGAGGCCTTTGCCGAATAGTTGTAAGATAATTAAAATAATAAAGGTAGTATTAGTATATATTGGAAGGAAGTTTTATAATGAAAAAAGCTATACAATTTGGAGCAGGAAATATTGGTAGAGGATTTATTGGTTGCTTGTTACACCAAGCGGGCTACCATGTAGTATTTGCTGATGTAGTTGAAGAAGTATTAAAAGAAATCAACGAAAAGGGTATATACACAATCTTTATTAAGGATGTAGAGTCAAGTGAGATTGTTGTAGATAATATATCTGGAGTATCATCAATAAGTGATGCTATCTATTCAGAAATTGAAGAAGCTGAGCTAATAACAACAGCTGTTGGTCCTCTTGTCCTAAATAGGATCGCACCAACTATAGCAGAGGGAATCAGAAGAAGGATGGCAAAGGGGTCAACTGACTATCTAAACATCATAGCATGTGAGAATGCAGTATATGCATCAAATATTCTAAAAGAAGCAGTGTATGAATGCTTGAGTGGAGAAGAAATTAAGTACGTTGATACATATGTTGGCTTCCCGAATTGTTCAGTTGACAGGATAGTACCTCCATCAAAGAATGAAAATCTGCTAGATGTAACAGTAGAAGCCTTCTATGAATGGAATGTGGAAAAGGCTGATTTCAAGGGTGACATACCTCAGATAGGTGGTATGAACCTTGCAGATAACCTAATAGCCTATATAGAAAGAAAGCTATTTACCCTAAACACAGGTCACGCTATCACAGCCTACCTAGGTGTATATAAGGGCCTAGACACTATAGACCAGTCTATAGCCAACCCTGAAACAGAGTCCATCGTAAGAGCTGCAATGCAGGAAAGCGGAAACGGCTTAATAGACAAGTTTGGATTTGACAAGGATGCCCACTACAAGTACATTGAAAAGATACTTGGAAGGTTCAAGAACCCATACCTACTTGACGATGTGAAGAGGGTTGGACGTGAGCCCCTAAGAAAGCTATCTGCCAATGATAGACTAGTCAAGCCATTATTGACAGCATTTGAGTATGGACATAGCATAGACCACCTAATCACAGGTGTGGGTGTTGCCCTTAACTACTATGACAAGTCTGATGACCAGTCAGTTGAGTTAAGAGACAAGATTAATAGTATTGGAATTAAGGCAGCTATAAAGGAAGTTACATCTATAGAAGATGAGTCA
Source organism: Peptostreptococcus sp. MV1 (assembly GCF_000758885.1). GTDB lineage: Bacteria > Bacillota > Clostridia > Peptostreptococcales > Peptostreptococcaceae > Peptostreptococcus. The sequence goes on from NZ_JRNB01000027.1 coordinate 8,010, forward strand.
CTTCTTGCAAAGATAGAAGAAGCGTATAAGAAGTTTAATAAATAAGTTTTAAATGTAACCCCAGTACAGTAGTTTTCTGGGGTTTTTCATATATTCACCCAGATGACTATTAGTTGACGAAAGGTATCCAGGTGCTTGCCTAATCTTTGATAGCGTTGGCAAATTGGGGATAAGGTTGATGATGTCAAAAACCCTAAAGAATATGGGGATTAGCGATGTGGATGGCTTTTTCTACCTAGATAAGCCAAAAGAGGACTTGGACTGGTCGGAAAATATAAGGGTGACTTCAAGGGGATATATGCTAGGATATCATGATATGAAAAGCCCTAATATTTCTTTCTCCCACCGTCTACTTGCAAGAATTTGCGATAATATGATGAAGATGTCTATAAATAGGCTATATTTTGGGTAAGTAAGTCTTAAGTATGTATATATATTGCCTAAGAGTATACCAGGAATATAAAAGTTCATACTATATGATGAGGAGAATGATGAGGAGAATAATGAATGGAATTAAATAAGAGATTTGAAAGAGAGTATTTAAAGAAGTTCCAAATTATTAATGGAGCACAATTAAAATACATAGCATTTATATCGATGCTTATAGACCATGTCAATAATGCCTTAATAACCCCCCTACTTGATGGACATGGGTTTTTATTGCATTTATCCAACCTATTTTCAATTCTAGGTAGGATAGCCTTCCCTATATTTGTATTCTTTATAGTAGAAGGATTCTTTAAGACTAGGAGCAGGAAAAAATACCTCTTGACCCTACTAATATTTGGTATAATATCAGAAGTTCCTTTTGATATGTTCACGTCAAAGACCTTCTTTGACCCATATTGGAACAATATGATGTTTACCCTAGCCCTGTGTCTTATAATGATTTGGCTAATAGATATACTTAAGGAAAGGATAAAGAATAGGCTTCTTTGGTATATAGTATCAATATTTGTAGTGGCGATTTTTGCCTTTATGGCCATGCAGTTGAGTCTGGACTATGACTACCATGCTATAGCCGTAGCCTACATATTCTATATCTTCTATGACAAGCCAATACTGGGAGCTGGTCTGGGCTACCTATCTATTATAAAAGAGCTATACTCTTTTTTAGGTTTTGCCATGACCCTGACTTACAATGGAGAAAGGGGCAGGCAATACAAGTGGTTTAACTACTTGTTCTACCCGGTTCATATCCTAATACTAGGACTTTTGCGCTTCTATTTTAATATTTAGATATTTAAGGCTAGCATCCAAGAGGTGCTAGTTTTTTTATGTATGACGGGCATGCCGTCAGTCTGTGGTGAAAGTCCACGTAGGG
>NZ_JRNB01000028.1 GCF_000758885.1 Peptostreptococcus sp. MV1
TTTTGTTACCATCAACGCTATATATTATAGAACCAATAACTAAAAGAGGAGGTCGGCATTCGTGTACTTGTACTAGAATGATCAACCTCCTCTTCTTGTAAATAGCCTTTTTGGCAATTATTTTTAATTATAAGTTTCTGTTATCCTTTAGCAATACGTCATGAGCGCCACCTTCTATTATAGAAGTTGAAGACACGACAGTTAGCTTGGCCTTTTTCTGCAATTCTGCTATTGATAAGGCACCACAGTTACACATAGTTGACCTAACTTTTGATAGGGTAAGACCAACATTGTCCTTCAGAGAACCAGCATAAGGAACATAAGAGTCAACACCTTCTTCAAATGAAAGTTTCTTGTCTCCACCTAGGTCATATCTCTGCCAGTTTCTAGCTCTAGCAGAACCTTCGCCCCAGTATTCCTTCATATATGAACCGTTTATATTAACCTTATTTGTAGGTGATTCATCAAATCTAGAGAAGTATCTACCTAGCATTACAAAGTCAGAACCCATAGCAAGTGCTAGAGTTATATGATGGTCATAAACTATACCACCATCTGAACATATAGGTATATAAATACCAGTTTCTTCAAAGTATTCATCCCTAGCCTTGGCCACATCGATTACTGAAGTTGCCTGACCACGTCCGATACCCTTCTGTTCCCTAGTGATACAGATAGATCCACCACCGATACCTATCTTTATAAAGTCTGCTCCAGCCTCAGCCAAGAACCTGAAACCTTCTCTATCAACTACATTACCAGCACCGATCTTTACAGTATCTCCGTATGTTTCTCTTATCCAACCTATAGTCCTAGCCTGCCATTCTGAATGTCCTTCAGATGAGTCTATACACAAGACATCAACCCCAGCTTCCAGTAGGGCAGGAACTCTCTCAGCATAGTCTCTAGTATTGATACCAGCACCTACTACATATCTCTTAAGCTTGTCATGTAGCTCTAGAGGATTTTCCTTGTGTGAATCGTAGTCTTTTCTGAATACCATGTATACTAGCTTGCCATCTTCATCAAGTATTGGAAGAGAGTTTAGCTTGTTGTCCCAAATTATATTGTTTGCTTCCTTTAGAGTTACATCCTTAGGTGCAGACACTATATGCTCCAATGGTGTCATAAAATCTGCAACCTTGGTGTCAGGTGACATCCTGCTCACTCTATAGTCCCTACTAGCAACTATACCTAGTAGCTTTCCTTTTGCAGTTCCATCATCAGTTATAGCAACTGTAGAGTGACCTGTTTTTTCCTTTAGGGCAAGTATGTCTGCAAGAGTATTTTCTGGTGTTAGGTTTGAATCACTAACTACAAAACCTGCCTTGTGCATTTTCACTCTTGAAACCATTGCTGCCTGGTTTTCAATTGACTGTGAACCGTATATAAATGAAATACCACCCTCTTTAGCAAGGGCTATAGCCATCTTGTCATCAGAAACAGACTGCATGATTGCAGATACTAGAGGTATATTCATCTTGATAGCAGGTTCTTCACCCTTCTTGAATTTAACTATAGGTGTTTCTAGACTTACATTTGCAGGGATACAATCAGCTGATGAGTACCCTGGTACTAATAAATACTCACTAAATGTCCTAGATGGAGTATCAAAATAAAAAGCCATTAATTATCATCTCCTTATAAAAATTATATTTACTTAAACAGACCTGATATATTTCAAAATAAAAAAATATATGGTATAAAATAAGAGCTAGTATAGCACTTAAAATACCTAAAGTCAATAACACATGATTATATTATAACAAATTTTTTTGGCATATTAAAGTGAATAATCAAAATATGCTAGACAAAATGTCATCATTGTGCGTTAAATCTACAGCTTATAAGCTAGGCTAACAAGTAACACAAATGCCAGAATTAAAATTAATACTTTTTCAACAAGATTACAGGTAAAAGAGCCCACCCTCAAGTTAGCAAATCTATGGTACTTGTTGCTAAAGGGAAGAAATAGTGGAACACCCCTCTTGGTTGCCATATCAAAGACCAGATGACTGGCATAGGCAATACTAGCTGGATAGGCTAGGTTTTTAGGACCACCATTTTTCTCTATACATGTAAACAAGGCAAATACTATCAAGATAGCTAATAAACTGTGACTCATCCCCCTGTGTTTCAGAAGGGGATATATGGCCAATACGAGTGTTAAAATCGTGTATCCAGGGTTAAAATCGTATAAATACATACTTGCTGTTATTAATAAAAACATAGCCGAGATTACTAAGGACCTAATTAGGCTAGATGTTAACCATTTAGAGGTAAATATAGTGAGTAGCAGGGCTAAGATGGTAGCAATATATAAATTTATCCCCGTTCTTAAATACATATAGAAGGATATAATTGCAAATAAAAAAAGAATTGCAGAATGAATTTTTTTTGTTATATCCTTGCTGATAAGTTTGTTGAGTACATTTGAATTGGCCTCGTCTATGTCTGGAACAACTGAACAAGCCATGACAACCGGTAGGCTAAGTGGAACAATTGGCAAACCGCATAAGATAGTTATTTCCATAGTTGCCAGTGTACCAGCTATTAAATGTGTTCTACTCCTCATGAAAAAACCTTTCTATATAAGATATTAATCTAGTAATTCACTAAATATATTTAATAAATTATACCATAAATCAGCCTATAGTGTAGATAATTGCAAAAAAGTATTTTAATTTCCATAATTTGTGGTATTATAGTAATAGATGTTTTGTGTTCGTGAAAAATAATAGAAGAGGAGATAAATTTTGGCAAAAAACAACAATAATGAAAAAATAAAGATTATACCCCTAGGCGGTCTTAATGAAATCGGGAAAAATATGACCCTTATAGAGTATAAGGACGAGATTGTAGTAATCGACGCTGGACTTAGCTTTCCAGAGGATGAATTACTAGGTATTGATATAGTAATACCGGATATTCTTTACCTGATGAGAAATGTACATAAGGTAAAGGGGATATTTATTACACACGGTCACGAGGACCATATAGGAGCTATTCCTTACTTATTAAAAAAGATTAACGTACCTGTCTACGGTTCGCCCCTTAGCATAGAACTGATAAAAGTAAAATTAAAAGAACATAGAATAACAAATGCTAAATTAAACATCGTAGGACCAAGACAGCAAATAAAGCTAAAGAATATGCAGGTGGAATTTATAAGAGTGAACCACTCCATACCAGACGCCTATTCAATAGCAGTACATACTAACCAGGGTGTAATATACCATACAGGAGACTTCAAGGTTGACCTGACTCCTATAGATGGAGAAATAATGGATATACACAGGATTTGTCAGATTAGTGATGAAGAAGGAATTCTTTTGATGATGGCAGATTCTACCAATGCGGACAAGCCTGGCTCTACTATGTCTGAGAGAAGTGTGGGTGCTGGTTTAGATGACCTATTCAAGAGAGCCCAGGATAGTAGGATAATAGTGGCTACTTTCGCATCTAATATACATAGACTACAGCAGATAGCTGATGTTGCCAAGACATATGGCAGGAAGGTTGCCGTGTCTGGTAGGTCTATGGTAAATATTTTGGGTGTGGCTAAGGAATTGGGTTATTTGAGTTCAGATGAGCATATTATAGACCTAAATTCCATCCACAAGTATAAAGATAATGAATTAGTAATAATCACAACAGGATCCCAGGGAGAGCCTATGTCAGCCTTGGCAAGAATGGCTAACTCAGAACACAAAAAGGTGGAAATTAAGAAGGGTGACCTAGTAATAATTTCTGCACATCCCATCCCTGGAAATGAAAAGACGGTTTCAAAAGTAATAAACTTCTTGCTTGAGAAGGGTGCTGATGTAGTATCAAGCGATATAGCCGATATACATGTATCGGGCCATGCAAGACAGGATGAATTAAAATTGATGCAGGCTATAGCCAAGCCAAAGTTTTTCCTACCAGTCCATGGTGAATACAAGATGTTGAAGAGACATTCAGAATTAGCCAAGGAAGTAGGAACAGACCCTAATAATATATTTATCATATCCAATGGTGATATATTAGAAGTTGACAAGAAGTCTGCCAGAAAGAATGGTAGAGTTCCATCTGGTAGGGTCTTGATAGATGGCCTAGGCGTAGGTGATGTAGGCAATATAGTATTGAGAGATAGAAAGCACCTATCTGAAGATGGTCTAATGACTATAGTGGTTACCCTTTCAAAGGAAGACGGAAGGATTCTTGCTGGTCCAGATATCATATCTAGAGGTTTTGTTTATGTAAGAGAGTCAGAGACCTTGATGGACGGGGCCAAGGATATTGTAGTAAATATCTTCAAGCAATGTGAAGCCAAGAAAATCAAGGAATGGGCATACATCAAGAATACTATTAAGGATGAAGTAAAAGAGTACTTGTATGTGAAGACTAAGAGAAATCCTATGATACTGCCAATACTAATGGAAGTCTAGGTTACAAGTAAAGATAAAATAGAAAGTGGGGCTGGTCCTCACTTTTTCTATATGAAAAATAGTAAGCGATTATAAAGCTAAAGATGTTATAATATAAAAGAAAAGAGTATAATACGTAAAGATGGATATAGATAAACTATTTTTATCGAAGTAGACGAATTAAATCCATTGCGTATGAGAGGAGTGAATTTTATAGATGAATTTTAGTTTTTTAAATAGTATACCAGAGTTTTTTTCGACGATACTGGGCATACTATTTGCAATATCTATCCATGAATTTGGTCACGCCTTTGTGGCCCACCTGAATGGAGATGACACAGCCAGACGTGCTGGCAGGATGAATATTAATCCTATGAGCCATATCGACCCATTTGGTATGTTGATGATGTTTTTGGTTCACTTTGGATGGGCAAAGCCTGTTCCAGTTAACCCGTATAATTATAGAAATGAAAAAATAGGTAATATAAGTGTCTCACTTGCAGGTATAGTCTTTAATTTGATATCTGCCTTCATATTTGTGATGATATATAAATTTTCAAATGAATGGGCAATACTAGGATTTATAGATCAAGAGACTATGCTGATGATAACTAGGTCTTTAGTCATGTATAATGTTGGATTTGCAGCCTTTAATATACTACCCATACCACCTCTTGATGGATGGAGTTTAATATCTACCTTTTTACCTAGGGAAACTGTATACAAGGTATATGAATATTCTAGATATACATTTTTATTATTTATAATTCTAATGATGACTAATATATTAAATGTAATCTTGAACCCAATTTATACATTGTTTTTCAAGATAGTTACAATATTTGTCTAGCAGGGGGTAGGAAGTGGATTACAGTATACAGACTAAAAAATATGAAGGACCTATGGAGCTTCTATTTGACCTTATCAGCAGGAACAAGATAGATATAAGGGACATATCTATAGTTGAGATAACGAACCAGTATATGGAATATGTAGACCATGTAAAATCAATAGACATGGACCTAGCTAGTGACTTTATTATGATGGCTGCTAGACTTTTGGAAATAAAGTCAAGGTATATTCTATACCTAAAAGACAAGGGACAAGATAGTCAGGACCCGAGACAGGAATTGGTTGACCAGATAGAAGAGTATAAAAAATACAGGCAAATAGCTGAAGAACTAAAGGATAATATAAAAGAATATGACAATAGGTTTTATAGAGAACCTCTAGACTATGATTTAGAAGAAGATGAAGAGCTACTTGATTTGTCAAAGGTCAATTTTGAAGAAATAAGGTCAATCCTTCCCAAATTGTTTAAAATATTAGAAAATATTGAAGAAAAAGACCAAATTTTAGAAGAAAGTTCTAATCTTAAGAAAATAGTAGAAAATAAGAATATATCTGTAGAAGATAGAATAGCTTCAATAAGGTCAAAAATTGCCAGTTGTGATAAGATTAGTTTCATGGACAGTATAGAATATGAGGATAAAAAAGAATTAATTGCGAGTTTTCTAGCAATACTGGAGCTCATAAAGCTGAAAGAAATAAAAATCATTCAAGATAGCATTAATGATGATATAATAATTATTAAGAGGGAGGATAAATGATTTGAGAAGAAGTCAGATAAAAAATATAATAGAAGCTATCCTGTTCTCATATGCAAAACCGATTAGTATTGAAGAATTAAATATGGCTATAAATGAAGAGTTATCACCTAAGGAAATAGAGATAATGCTATACAAGTTGATAGATGAGTACAAGGAAAATGATAGGGGCATACAAATAATCAGAATAGAGGACAAGTTTCAAATGTGCTCAAATGAAGAATATGCCTCTTACATAAAAAAAATAGTTGAGCCAGGAAAAAAGAGGTCTTTAAGTCAGGCAACCCTAGAAACCCTAATAATAATAGCCTATAAACAACCTGTTACCAAGAATGATATAGAGGCAATTAGGGGGGTAAAATGCGACAAGGTCTTGAAGACCCTAGTTGATAATGGCTTAATATATGAAGCTGGCAGACTAAACAAAATCGGTAAGCCTATAATATACAAGACAAGCCAAGAGTTTTTAAAGGTACTAGAAATACAGTCTCTTGATGATCTACCTAAATTAAGTCAGACCCAAGAAGCTCAATAATGTACATTATAAGGGGATTTGATTAAGCATATACTGTAGAAAATAATATAAATTAATTTCCTAATTTATCAAGAATAAAATTGTAGGGAGGTAGTTAAATGGAAACTTTAGAAGAAAAGATCATATCCTTGAGAGGAATGGTTAAGGATTCAAATAATATAGTTTTTTTCGGTGGGGCAGGTGTTTCTACTGAATCTAATATACCTGATTTTAGGAGTTCAGACGGATTATTTAGCAAAAAGTTAAATAAACACTTTAGTCCTGAGCAGCTAGTATCTCATACTTTTTTTGTCCATTATCCAGAAGACTTCTACAAATTCTATAGGGAGAACCTAATATATAGGGATGCAAAACCCAATAAGCCTCATATAGCTCTAGCAGACCTGGAAAAGAAGGGGAAATTAAAGGCGATAGTTACTCAAAATATAGACGGACTCCACCAGATGGCAGGTAGTAAAAATGTATTTGAATTGCATGGAAGCGTAAATTCAAATACTTGTTTGTCATGTGGCTACAATATGGATCTAGAAGAATTTTTAGGTCTTGATGGCATAGTAGCAAAATGTCCCAAGTGCGGCGGTTCAGTAAAACCTGATGTAGTCTTATATGAAGAATCGCTAAATGATGACACAATCAGAGGGGCTATAAGGGCTATTTCTCAGGCAGACATGCTAATAGTAGGAGGAACTTCCTTGGTAGTATATCCTGCTGCAGGATTTTTAGATTATTTTAAGGGTAAGTATATAGTCTTAATTAATAAGGCAGAGACTGGTTTTGATAAGAGGGCAGACTTAGTGATAAATGATTCAATAGGTAAGGTACTATCTAGTCTAGTAGATAGCCTATAACCAGCAAAAAAGACACCGTATCTCCACAGGGAAATAGGTGTCTTTTTTGAATACTAGCCAAGTTCGTATCGACTAATATAGGCTTAATATTAGTATAGCTTTTCTGCAGTTTTAACTAAAACAGACAAGCTTTTTTCCAAGTTTTTCTTGAACTTTTCGTCGAATCCACTCATATTTTCAACTAATGTTGATGTAATTCTGAATTCTTCTTCCTTTAAAACCTTTCTACCATCATCAGTGATACCATAGAAAGTATTTCTTCTGTCTCTAGGATCTTCTTCTCTAAAGACATAACCAGCTGTAACCATCTTGTTTAGCAAGATGCATAGACTTGATGTAGATACATAAAGGTCTTTGCTTAGGTTTTTCAGCTCGATTTTTTCGTACTTACTAATCTGCTGCAGTGTAAAGAACTGCTTTGAAGTAAGTTTCTGGATTTTCTTCATACCTGTATTTGTGACATTCTTAATCAAGTTGTCAAACCTATTAAAATTTTCAAGTAAAAGAAGTGCTAAATCCCTATCTTCCATTTTTTGCCTCCTTTTGTTAAAATAATTAAAACATCGACAATCAACATGCCAAATTTTCTACTGAAATGCAAAATCAAAAAGCACAAGTTTTTTTATAATACATTTCACTTATTAACTATATCATATTTTAAACATAAAATAAAGTTTTTTTTTTAATAAAATAGACCAAAATAAAATTTATTGGAAAAAGACTGAAAAATACATAATGTATGTGTTAAAATTTGATAAAAATCATAAATATGTTACTTTTTTGTAACTTGTATTATTTACAAACTTGTAATTATTTGCTATAATGATTACAGTACTCAGAAAGGGAGTGTTTTTTTTGAATATAAAAATAGGTTTATCGGCTTTGGCTGCCATACCGCTATTCGGTGCTACGGTCTTTGCAGCCGGACAAGTTGGAGTAATTAATTACGAATACGTAAATATAAGAGTAAATCCAGGATCAAATGAGGGTGTAAAATTTGTCCTAAAAAAAGGGGATGAAGTTGAAATACTGTCCAAAAAAGACGCTTGGATTAATATTAAATTTAAAAACAAGGAAGGTTGGGTTCAGGAGTCAGCCGTAGTTGAAAAAGCTGATGTTGAGCATAATATCAAAACTAGCCCAGCCAATATCAGTAAAGTGGTTAACAACGATATATTGAACTTTAGGAAGGCACCTAATACTAAATCTGGCATAATTCAGGTCTTGAAGAAAGGAGAACAGGTTACCGTTCTTGAGGAAGGTGCAGGTTGGACTAAGGCTAAATATAAGGGTAATATTGGTTACTTGTCAAGTAGATTTTTATCAAGTACATCTTCTTATTCCAGCACAGGAGCTAGTGCAGGTAGCAAGATGGAGGTACTTGCGAATAATTTAAGTATCAGAAAGTCTGCTAATTCCATGAGTGAAAAGATAGCAGTTTTAAATAAGGGAGATTTAGTAGAATTTATGTCTAGTTCAAATGGATGGAATAAGGTTCGTTTTAATGGACATGTAGGATATGTGTCTTCATACTATCTAAAGCACACCAAAGAGGTAGAAAATGTAGATGAAGAGGTAGAAAATGTAGATAAGGAAAATAAAAATTTGAAAAATGTTTCTCAAGGTAATACCAACTACATAGATATGGGTATGAGTCTTGATGAGCATGTTGATATGCAGATGGCCAAGACTGTAAACACTTTGACTGTTGGCGGTTGGAGAAAAGTTACTAGAGATGAATTGAGAACCTATATGGATCCATCAAATTACATGGACCCTTCAACTGTAATGCAGTTTGCCTTGATAGACAGATACACAAATGATATTACTGCAAGTCAGCTAAATGCATATTTTGCTAGATATTGCAGACCAGGTAGCATTTTTTATAATCAGGGGCAGGCCTTTATAGATGCAGCACGAAAAAATAATATAAATGTTCTCTACCTAGTAGCTCATTCTATGATAGAAACAGGTTATGGTACTTCAAAGTTGGCTCAGGGAACTGTATACAAGGGAAAGACTGTTTACAACTTCTTTGGAATTGGTGCAGTTGATGGTAATGCCTTGGCAGGAGGTAGTGCTACAGCCTACAATAATGGTTGGACTAGTGTTGCGGCTGGTATAGATGGTGCAGCATCATGGATATCTAGTAGGTATATACATAGTAGCAAGTATCATCAAAATACGCTTTATAGCATGAAATGGAATCAGAATTGTATGTATCACCAGTATGCTACAGAGGTAAGATGGCCTAGTGCTATAGCTAATAAAATGGCTGACATAGCATCTTATTCCAGCAATATTGGATCTATAAGTTACAATATACCTAGATACAGGTAATTATAAATTTTTCTAAAGAAAAATAAAAAAATATTAAAAATAAAATTAAAAAAGTCTTGCAAGTTTTTAATTTTTAGTGTATACTTACGTTAGTAATTAAATAGAAGATAGAGGAGCATTTGTTATTAGTACTTGAGAAAAAGGGGTAAAGCACTCACAAGGAAAGGAGCAATTGCCGAAGCATACAAACAGCTTTAGGTTTGTATCGCTGGGGGTACGTAGAATATACGTATCACTGTCACAAGTATTTTGTGTTGGGCTATCATTTGAGTATGCTTTTAAGCGCCTCGGGTGTCCATCCGAGGCGCTTTTATATGCTTTGATGTCAAAAATCTTCTATAAGGAAATATTACGCAAAACAATTATAATTTATAGGAGGTTATTATGAACAGAAGGAATTTAAGAATCTTATTCATCACCCTGATGATGACAATCATGATGGCAGTGCCATCACATGCTGAGGAAATTGACAAGATAGCACAGGCGAATTCACTTAAGTTAGGTATTATAACAATCATACCGCCGTTGCTAGCAATTGTCCTAGCCTTTATAACAAGAAACGTTGTTATATCTTTATTTTTAGGAGTAATGTCCGGATCATTGATACTACAGCTATCAGGTGGTAGCGGAGTCCTATCAGGAATAGTATTGGCTTTCCTAGATTTCATATCTAGGGCCCTAAACTCTCTGGCAGACCCATGGAATGCAGGTATTATATTGCAGGTATTATGTATAGGTGGAGTAATCAACCTAATTGGTAAGATGGGTGGCGCCAAGGCCGTAGCTGAAGCCCTTGCAAACAAAGCTAAGTCTGCAAAGGGTGCCCAGACAATTTCTTGGTTATTGGGAATACTAGTATTCTTCGATGATTATGCAAACTCACTAATAGTTGGTCCAATAATGAGACCTGTATTTGATAAGATGAATATTTCAAGAGAAAAGCTAGCCTTTGTAATAGATGCTACAGCAGCTCCAATAGCTGGTCTAGCAATTATATCTACTTGGATAGGTTTGGAAGTAGGTTTGATACATGATGCATTTAACAGTATCCACGTAAATACAGATGCATTTGGTGTATTCTTATCTACTATACCATATAGATTCTATAACATATTAATTTTGGCCTTTGTACTGATTACTGCTTATATGGCTAGGGAATTCGGACCAATGAGAAAGGCTGAATACGTGGCCAGAAGAAGAAAGAATGTTACAACAGACCTAGACCAGGGTGTTGAGGAATTAGATGATATGGCACCAAAGGAGGGTGTTAAGCTAAGTGTTTGGAATGCTATTATACCTATAGGAGTCCTGATAGTCAGTTCTCTAATAGCCTTCTATTATAGTGGTTATTCAACTATTATGGGCGGTGAGGATGCAAGCCTTATAGCATCAATTAATGCTAGTCCGTTTTCTTTCTCATCAATCAGGCAGTGTTTCTCATCTTCTGATGCGTCAGTTGCCCTATTCCAGTCTGCTATATTTTCATCTATAGTAGCTATAATAATTGCTAAGGTTAAGAAGATATACACAATGTCAGAAGCTATAGAAGTTTGGGTAGATGGTATGAAGACATTGATGATTACAGGTGTTATACTTATTCTTGCTTGGTCCCTAAGTTCAGTTATCAAGGAAGTTGGAACAGCTAAGTTCCTTATAAGATACTTATCTGGATCATTGCCACCATTCCTACTACCAAGTATTATATTTATATTAGGTGCAGTAATATCATTCTCAACAGGTACAGCTTATGGTACAATGGGTATCCTAATGCCACTGGCAATACCACTAGCTCACTCACTATCTCCAGATATGAGCTATGTAGTAGTAGCAACATCAGCTGTATTGACAGGTGCTATATTCGGTGACCACTGTTCACCAATATCAGATACAACCATCCTATCATCTATGGGAGCCGGTTGTAACCACATTGACCACGTTAATACACAGATGCCATATGCAATATTTATAGCAACGATTACAATATTATTTGGATATATACCAGCGGGACTAGGTCTTCCATTCTATATCGTACTACCTTTAGCTATAGCAGTTTCTGCAGTTGGTTTAAGATTTATAGGTAAGAGAGTTGATATTGAGGACAAGGATTTAGAATCAAAGTTGGCTAAGGAAGGTATACACTTCTAATTCGAAGGCTTGATTGACTAGGATATTTTAAATAAGATATATAAATAATTTGAATTTATAGGACTGATAGCAAAAAATCCCCCCATATGGGGGATGGCTTATCGGTCTTTTTTATTTAAGTAAATTGCCTATTTTGAATATATTTTGTATGTTAATTTTGGCATATAATATGTTTCTTAATATAGGTCCTTATGTTGATTCAAATATTCTTTGACTATTTCTGTAAGAAGGTTACCTTTTTTCTGTGATATATTGCTAGCCAAAGTAGAAAAGTTGTCCCACACATCCTTGTCTATAGTGACACTGACTCTTTTGGGTTCCTTTATAATATCCTCTTCTATTTTTATATTCGTTTTTCCTATACGATTTACTTGTTTCAGAGGGGCTCTGTCTTTGACTGACATGTACCAATCATATACTTCACACAACTTATCCAATTCATCTTGGGTAAAGCTAACCCTTCTAGTTTTATTTTCTCTTTTACTTTTGCCTTCATTCTTAGATTTTACAGTTTTTTTTGCTCTCGTAGTTTTTTTTGAACCTGAAGATCTTTTAGAAGCTGTAGATTTTTCTGGTTGAAAGAGCTCTTCGAAAGTTATTTGTTTATTAGACATGGCGGACCTCCTTTATTATTTCCTGATTATTATATCATACAATATGGTGTGTTTGCATGGATATTTCATACTATTAATGATAAAATAAGGTATGTATGGTATTTTAATTATAATTGATATGTGATTAATTTATAAAATAAAATTGAGCCTATATAGACAATGGTTAAACTGAGCATTTTAGTAAGCCCTAGCTTGGTCATGTAATTATAGGGAATGAATTGGGAGGAAATGATGAAAATACTAATAGTTGAGGATAATAAGACTATACAGAAGGATATAGAAAATGAGCTATCAAAGCACTTTGACACAGAAACTTGTGGTGATGGTGAAGAAGGATTGTACCTTATTTCTCAAGGTATATATGACCTAGTAATATTAGATCTAATGCTGCCAAATATGGATGGTATAGAGATACTCAAGCAAGCTAGAAAAGATGGTATAGACACACCGATTTTAATATTAACTGCTAAGGAGGCACTTGATGACAAGATGGAGGCCTTTACACTTGGAGCCAATGACTATCTGACAAAGCCCTTTTATATGGATGAATTAGTAGCAAGGGTATATGCTATTTTGAGGACTAATGGACGTATAAAAGATAATAAATATCTAGAGTTTAAGGATCTAAGAATAGACTCAGAAAAGAACAGTGTATATATAAATGATGAAGAAATTGAGTTACAAAACAAGCAGTTCAAGCTTTTAGAATACTTTGTCTTGAACAAGGGATCAATCTTACTCAAAGAGCAGATATATGATAGGATATGGGGAATAGATTCAGATGCTACAATAGAAATTGTAGAAGTATATGTGAGTAACCTAAGAAAAAAACTATCAAAGTATGACTATGATAAATTCATAAAAACTAAGAGAAAGGTTGGATATATATTGGATGATAAACAATAATGTTTTTGACAGAACCAAGAAAAAATTGACCATGACCATAATGTGTGTTGTGGAGATTTTCATGATTTTGGTAAGTTGTTTTATATATAACTATTTTAAATTCAGTGTAATTAGTGGAATAGATAACAATATAGCTGAAGAGTACCACTTTGTCAAAAATCAATTCAAGAAGGACTCAATTATGAACCCAATAAGTCTCCAAGATCCAAAGGATATCTTGTATATCTATGAGGATAAATCTATATTATATTATACAAGAAATAGGTATTTTGGAATTAGTTTACCAACTAATAATATGGGTAAAGAAGATGGATTTATTTACGAAAATGTAAATGGTTATAATTTTAGGAGTCTAATAGTCAAGGAAGACAACAATTATAGGTTCAAGATAATGAGAAATATTGATTCTGAAATATTGAGTATGGGCAATATGCTAACCCTTTTGATACTTGTTGATACTATGTCTTTACTATTAGTTTATGTAATTGCTAGGTACCTATCCAGTAAGGCCCTCAAGCCTATAGAAACATCCTGGAATAATCAGGTGAAGTTTGTTCAAGATGCATCACACGAATTAAGGACACCAGTTGCCATAATCCAGTCCAAGCTGGAGTCATTATTGAAACAGCCGGATGTCGTTATAGAGGAAGAGGCTGAGACCATAGCAGTAGCAATGAGGGAAACCAGACAGCTAAAGAAAATGATAAGTGAACTACTGTCCTTAACTAAGGAAGAGTCTATTGTCAAGCTCAATATAGAGAGGGTTGATATAGAGGCCTTGTTTAAGGAAACTTTTGAAAGTTATATTGAAATTGCAGACTACCAGGAAAAAACTTTTGATTATCAAATCAAGATGAAAAATAACATAATCTACACAGATAAAAATAAGTTAAACCAGTTAATTAGAATATTTGTAGACAATGCCTTCAAGTATACCGAGACTAGTGACAAAATATCAATTACCGCTAGTGAGAAGGGCAGGGACAGGATTATAATTTTAATTGAGGATACTGGTATAGGTATATCTGACAAAGACCAAAAAAGAATCTTTGAGAGGTTCTTTAGGAGCGACTCTGTAAGGGCAACTGAGGTAGAGGGCTCAGGTATTGGTTTGTCTATAGCCAAACTAATAGCCATAACTCTGTATGGAAATATAAAGGTCAAGTCTAAGCTTGGTCAAGGTACTAGTTTTACGATTGACCTGCCAAGAGGTAAGGAAATAAAATCAAAGTCTAAATCAGATTAGACCATACAAACAAACCATATAAGTATACCACTTTGCTATAAACTAACTAATAATTAGGCAAAATATACAAAAAAATGTTTTAAGTGTATTTTTTCAGGTATCATAATAATATTAGTATACTTAATCAAAAAAATTTGGTAAAATATAATTTGATGGAATATAATTTAGGAGGAAATAAAATGGCAAATGTAATTAATGCACAGGATTTTGTAAAGAACGTAAAGGAAAATGATGGAATAGCAGTAGTAGACTTTTTCGCTACTTGGTGTGGACCATGTAATATGTTGGGACCAGTTTTCGCTGAAATAGCTGAAGAACAGAAGGACTCAGCATACTTCGCTAAGGTTGACGTAGACCAGAGTATGGAATTAGCCCAGGAATTTGGAGTAAGCACTGTACCTACAGTAGTATTCTTCAAGGGTGGTAAGGAAGTAAGCAGAGAAATAGGTTTTATGCCTAAGGAAAAGATTGAATCAATAGTAGCTGGACTTAAGTAGTATCATACTTACTTTGTGATTTGAAAATTGAAATATTAGATGGATATATATAGCTATATCTCGATACATTTGGAGGTTAAGCATTCCTTATATAGTAAGGATGCCTAGCCTCCATTTTTTGTTCAAACGATTCGTCTGCTATAAAAGATAGTACATGAAAAAATAGAGAACTATCCTTACATTGTAGCCTCATTTTATTACTTTAGCCTATTGTAGACTAAAAACCTATACCTAGGAGCTTTTTCAGGAACTATATAGTCAGACCTAGATACCTCAGTCCAAATGTCCCTATCTATCTCAGGGAAAAAGCTGTCTGCCTGGACAGGCTGGTCTTCATCGATTTCTGTAATATATAGTCTGCTGGCTATGTCCATAAACTGCTTGTAGACATTATCGCCACCACAGATAAATATATCTTCGTTTGGATTATCAAGGGCATACTTGATGACCTCATCCTTTGAATGGAGACTATAGGCATTTTCATAGTCATCAGATCCCCTAGTAAGGATTATGTTTTTTCTGTTTGGAAGAGGTCTCTTTGGAAAGCTAAAATATGTCTTCCTACCACATACTATGGTATGGTTAAGAGTAGTTTCCTTGAAGTACTTTAGGTCTTCCTTTAGGTGGTAGAGCATACCACCATCAATGCCTATTGCCCTGGTATTTTTCGTCATGGCAACTATCATATATATATTATTAATCATATTTAAACCTCCGATTCATCTTAATTTATAATAATTTTTATATTAGTTGGGATATAGCATAGATTTCATATGCCATATCCCTTGAAAATCCTATTTATTTGTAGGTAAGAGTTGAACTAGTATTTATATAGCTAATTCAAACTTAAAATTAGGCTTTACAGGATTGTAGTTTTCCATGGTAAAATCATCTATAGTGAAATCATAGAAATTAGTCTTCTCTGGATTTAGGACTAACCTAACTGATTCGTGGCCTTCCTGTGGCTCTCTAGCTATCATTTCCCTTATCTGGTCTACATGCCTATCATAGATATGGGCATTGTTGACATAGTGGCAGAAAACGCCTGGTTCTAGTCCTATGTGTCTAGCAACCATCATCTGTAGGGCTACATACTGGATCTTGTTGATGGCATTGGCAACAGCTACATCCGAAGACCTCTGTATAAGTGTCATATCAAGATATCTATCCCTTACAGACCACTGTGTTTCCATAGCACAAGGGAAGAGACCTGCTGTTTCATCTAGGTCGGCTTCCTGATAAAGGTTGATTATATGCCTTCTACCATACGGCTGGTTTTTAAGGTTTTCTAGGAGCTTGTCCATCAGTTTGTATCTCTTGACAGTGGCACCATACCTCTGACCGATAGTCCTATCACCTAGATCCCATTCATCCCACCAAGTGATACCATACTTGTCTTTAAGTAGGTCCAGATTATTGCTCTGATCTTGGTATATCCACAATATTTCCTTGATACCTGACTTCCAGGCAACCTGTCTAAGCGTAACTATAGGTAGTTGGCCCTTTGATAGGTCATATCTTTCAAATACCTGGTTTACAAACATTGTATGAGATGGGGTACCATCCGCATATTTTGGTCTTACCTTTTCACCCAAAGTATTATTGCCACTATTTAAAATGTTATTACAAAGTAATTGTAAATTCTTATCTGCTATTGTCATTATTTCCTCCTCATTTTGTAACTTCTAAAAGCTAAAAGCTTAAAACTCAAAACCTAATGAAAAACTCTACTTACTTAACCTAATTTGAATTTTGAGTCAAAAAACATATAATAGTATTTTACCACATATTAGCAGAAATTATAGACAAATGAAATTAAAAAAAATATTATTACAGGAAAAAGTATCTTACAGATACCATGTAAGTTAAAAGTGTCATTTTTATTACATTTTTTAAAATAAATTGGTATATTAGCTGAAAATAATTAGAATTGTAATAGCAATGTCACTTGAAAATAATTTGGTATATTTATATACTATACTTAAGGAATAATTTTTAAGTTTACTCTTCTAAGATAAGAGAAACTTCATCTTGAGATTATATTTTTATTATGTGAGGTGGGATAATATGAAAAAATTGATGAAGAAGACAGCAATGGTTGTAGCAGTAGGAGCAATGATATCTACAGCTACAGCACCAGTGGCCTTTGCTCAAGACCTAGCAACACAAAATATTAGTGGTAGTGATAGGTTTTCTACGGCTGTAAAGATTTCGCAGTCAGGATGGGGCCAGTCAGACACTATTATATTGACAAATGCAAATGCAGTGGCAGACTCTCTATCTGTTGCACCCTTGGCTAGCAAGCTAAGAGTACCAGTTTTGTTGACACAAAGCTACAGCCTAAATGATGCAACTAAGGCTGAAATGGAAAGATTAGGAGCTAAAAAGGTCCTAATAATAGGTGGTCAGGATTCAATATCTACAGGCCTAGAAGACAGTCTGAAGGCATCTTCACTTGAAGTAGAAAGGATACAGGGATCTAGCAGAGAAGAGACTTCCCTAAATATAGCAAAGAAACTAAAGGAACTCAATACAGAAAAGTTTGAGGCGGCCTTTCTAGTAAATGGACACAAGGGACTAGCTGATGCTGCAGGTATCGGTGCTATAGCTGCTAAAAAGGGTGCACCTATCCTCTTTACATCTAATAATAAGGTAGAGGAAACTAGGACGAACTTGGGACAGCTTGGTATAGATAATGTATATGTGATAGGAGGAAACCTTAGTCTAGTAAATGATTTTGACACTATAGCAAGTAGCGTTGAAAGAATTGCCGGTCCAAATAGACAGGAAACAAACCTAAGGATGGTAAATAAGTTCAATCCAAATCCTTCTACAATATACCTAACAGATGACGGTGCAGTTAAGCCAACAAGGTTGATAGATGCAGTACTTATAAATTCTGGTATAATAGCCAGCAATGGTCAGGATACTAATGCTAAGCAAGGTATAGAAACAGTAGGTGCTGACCAGGCAGCCAAGTCTTCTAACTTATCCGAAGGGGCAGTAGTCCTAGTAAACTCTAATAACGGTCTATCATTTAGTCAGTACAAGAGTCTATACAGTATGGACAGTATTAGTGGTCTTACTCAGGTGAGTGGTGGAGATACATTATCCAATAGTATGTATATATTGGCAAATTTCATGTACAATAAGGGTGATGCCAAGGCTGACCAGGCATTTGACAGACTAATGAAACTAGAAAACCTAATAGCAGAATATAATATTGATGGCACAAAGAGGCAAATAGATGGAAAGCAGTTCTTGGCAACAGCAAAAGTGGATAACTCATTTAACCTAACATATGATAGGCAGAGGATGGAATACCTGCTTAAGAATATGGATAGGCAGACACCTGCTGGGAAGTCAGGCCAATACTACGCCTACTGGAAAAATAATGATGTTGTAATATCACAGCAGACTCAGGTGAGGACAATGGACCTAGCTTACGAGTTAGATAGGTTGACAGGTATTCTAAAATCTGGTTTGTCAACATATAATATCAGTCCTAAGTATTCAGTTACAAATTCCAGTAATATACCTGCAAAAGCAGTAAACATTGGTAACAAGTATGTAGAAATTGATATAAGCCAACAGAGAATGTGGCTGAGGGAAAATGGATATGAAAAGTTAGTTACCCCTGTAGTTACTGGTAATCCAAACAAGGGCATGGCAACACCTCCAGGTATATTCAAGGTTAGGAGCAAGATGAGAAATGTAGTCCTAAGAGGTCCAGGATATGCATCTCCTGTAAAGTTTTGGGTTCCATTTAATGGTAGCATAGGCATTCATGATGCTTATTGGCAGCCTGTATATGGTGGAAATAGGTATCTATATGCGGGATCTCATGGATGTGTAAATACACCACTATCAAATATGGCCTATTTATATCCAAGAATTAGTGTAGGAACACCAGTAATAGTACATAAATAGCATTTGTTGTAAATATATTTACGATAATATATTTACGGTAATATATTTAGAAAAACAAAGTAAGTATCAAAAAATTCAGAAAATTTATATTTTGATATTTACAAATACTAGGTAAGGGTTTATAATATTAGTAAGGATTTTGTCAGGATAATAACAATCTCCTTACTAATATTTTTTTTTGAAAATTTATTTATATGTGGAGGAAATATTATATGTGGGAAAAAGACATTAACATCAAGGAAATTAAGGAAATAAGAACAAAGACTACTGCCTATGTTGGTGTAGGAGCTATTGAAAAATTCAATGATATAGCTAAGGAAATGGCAGACAAGGGTCTTGACAGTGTTCTAATAATGACAGGTAGAGGAGCATATAAAAAGACAGGTGCTTGGGATGTAGTTGAGAAAGCTCTAAAAGAAAACAATATAAAATATGTATTGTTTGATAGAATCACTCCAAACCCAGAGCATAAGGATGTAGACCAAGCTGTAGTAATGGCAAAGGAAATCAATGCCAAGGCGGTTATCGGTATAGGTGGAGGTAGCCCAATAGATGCAGCCAAGTTTGCAGCTATACTACTTGAATATCCAGACAACAAGGCAGCTGACCTATGTAAGTTTACACTAGTTCCAGAAAAGGCTGTTCCAGTAATAGCTATAAACCTAACTCATGGTACAGGAACAGAAGTTGATAGGTTCGCAGTTGTGTCTATACCAGAGGAAGAGTTAAAGCCAGCCATAGCTTATGAGTGTATATATCCAATGTATGCAATAGATGATCCAGGTCTAATGACTAGCTTGTCAGAATTCCAGACAATGTCAGTATCAGTAGATGCAGTTAATCATATATTTGAAGCATCAACTAGTATAGTTGCAAATCCATTGAGTATACTACTAGGTAAGGAAACAGTTAGACTAGTACATGAATACCTACCAAGAGCTCTAAAAGATGGTTCAGACCTAGAAGCTAGATACTACCTAGCATATGCGTCAATGATAGCAGGTACATCATTCGATAACGGTCTACTACATTTCACTCATGCCCTAGAACATCCACTAAGCGCAGTTAAGACTAGTTTGACTCATGGTTTTGGTCTAGGTATACTTTTACCAGCAGTAGTAAAGCAGATATTTGATGCTAGAAAAGAAACTATCCTAGATATATTTGCCCCTATTTTTGGAGACAGAAAGGATATAGATGCAGAACAGGCGGCTAACCTAGTAAGAGAATGGTTGCATTCTATAGGCTTGACTCAGACTCTAAAGGATGAAGGTTTCACAGAAGCAGATCTTGATAAGCTAACTGATCTAGCCTTTACAACACCATCACTAGACGGTTTGTTGGCATGTGCGCCAATCGAAGCTAGTAGAGAAGTTGTAAGAACTATATATGCAGAATCTTTATAAAGATATAATTTTGGTTCTTTGTCAACTAGCGTTGATGAATAAAATCCG
>NZ_JRNB01000029.1 GCF_000758885.1 Peptostreptococcus sp. MV1
CGCCCTACGTGGACTTTCACCACAGACTGACGGCATGCCCGTCATACATAAAAAATAGCAAGAGCATTAAGCTCTTGCTATTAGTTATAAGATATTACTTATAAAGATAATTTATCTTTTCAGTAGGAGTTATTATATGGCTAGATCCCACTATTTCATTATTAGATATAGTTTTCTGTGTTAAAGTTGGAACGGTATCGTAATTTAATTCTATCTTAATGTCTTCCTTTTTATAACCAGATACATCTAAATATGTCCATTTATTATCTAGATTAGCTAACACCTGCATATGCTTGACGTCATGGACCTCATGAGAAACAATACCCATTCTTAACATGGCTTGATTAAATGTATATACATAACCCTCACATACAGCAGTACCGTAATCTGATATAGAATAAGGGCTTCTTGATTTAAGCTGGTTTTCAACACTAAAGTTGTTTATATCAGAATTGTAAAAATAGTTTATCCTTAAATACTTGGAAAACCTTATCGCCTTTTCTCTTTCTGTATTCATTTTATTAGCACCAGAAGCATTTATCATAGCATCTATTTTAGATAGATTCAACTTATATTTTTCCTTATTATAGACTTCTTTAGTATCCATGTGCTGAGTCATTCCCATAATTATCTCTACAGTTTTATATTTGTTATTTCCAACATTTTCTACTTCCTGATCTAAACCGAAACCTAAAGACCTTGCTAACACTTTAAATGCGTCATTTGAATTGACTGCACTATCGACTAAAACCTTTCCCGTATCAAGACCCTCATTTTTCAATCCGTCAAATATATACCTATCATAATCCTGCTGAGTCTTGAAATACTTCATTGAACTTGGCTTTACATAAAGTGTTTCTATCCTATTAGCCCTAAAAGCACCAACTTCATCTCTTGTAGTTAATATGTTGTAGCCTGATGGTATACTTGCCTCAACAGCACTGTAGTCTATCTTATCCACTGTTACTGTCTTTAAAGTTGTATCACCATCAACAGACTTTATAAGATAAGTGAACTTGTTTTCAGTAGGCTTTGGTTTTGGTGGGTCTACTGGTTTTGGATCTGGCTTAGAAGGATTTACTGGATTAGGGTTTGGCTTTGGATCTGGCTTAGGTGTAACAGTTGTATTGTCCTTAGCATATATTAATCTCTCAACAGGAGTTGTTAGCATACCACCTATTATAAACCTATTATAGATTCCCTTCATATAGCTCTTCTGGCTAGCAGACATATCTCTTCCTACTAGCATCACAGATGTGTTAGGTTTTGCGTTTACTATATTTATAGTAGATAAAGCATCTGCAAAGTTTGAACCTGTAGTTATTGCTACATTTGTAGCATTTCCAAATTCCTTATTTATAGCTTCATTCGTAGCGTATCTATCTTTACCTTCTAATCTCTTACCACCATTTTGGTATACTGAGTCTGAACCACCAAAAGTATACTTAACGTTCTTATCTGTAGCATATACCTTTGCTCCATTTACTAGCATTAATCCTAAATTATGCTTTCTCAATAGACCTGAAGCAGACAAGGCATCTGGATAATTTCTTCCGTCAGCAACACCAACATTCTTGTAGCCAGCTATTCTCAATGTTTCAGAATTAGTAGCGTATCTATCTGCCCCTGAAACTCTCTGTATATTACTAGTAACTTTCTTGACTTCATTTACCATCTTTGTGCCTAGGACATCTTCTCCACCAACGATAAATACTTTTGATGGATTAATTTTAGCTAATTCCCCTGAGATGTTAGAGTTTTCGCTTACTAACCATAACTTAGCATTGAACCTGCTTGATAAGTTGTAAGCACTTAATGAATCTGCAAAATTGTAGCCATTTGCTAATACCACAATCTTTGAGTTTACATACTCTGCCGCTTTGATAGATGTTTGAGTTCTATCCTTGCCAGCTAGCTTGGCAACATTGATAGTATCTGCATTTGCATTAGTTGCTCCTATAGCAGATACAGCCATCATCATTGATAGTGTTGTAAATAACGACTTTTTTAGTTTTCTTAATTTCATAATATACTTTCCTTTCACTATTATCTATTTCGACTATTCTATTATACCATATTTTAATATTTTTATTTTTTTTTTTACCTTTTTGATAATTTTAATATATCTACAAACAAAAAAGGAAAAATTTCGGTTCTTTGTCAACTAGCCTTGATGAATAAAATCCGAAATTTATGCGACAGCATCTTGGATACATATAGTATCC
>NZ_JRNB01000030.1 GCF_000758885.1 Peptostreptococcus sp. MV1
AGGTGTAGCCCCAATAATACTAGAGGATACACCTTTTTCTTGTAGATGAGTCCATACCCACCTCTCTATATTAATTTATTTTAAGTCTCTTGGCCTATATTTTTCTGGCAATGCAGCCATATATTCATCCTCATATTCCCTAATCCTATCTGGATCCTTGAAGAAGTCTTTTACCAAGGCTACTATTACACCTGATAGGAATAGTAGACCAACCAAGTTTGGTAGGGCCATCAAGCCGTTCACTGTATCTGATATTGCCCAAATCGACTGTAGTCCACCTATTGAACCTACAAATACCAATGGTATGTATATCAACCTATATACCTTGACAAACTTTTCTCCCAATAGGTATTGAGTACATTTTTCTCCATAGTATGACCAACCCAATATTGTTGAAAATGCAAATAATGTTAGGCCTATAGATACTATGTACTGACCACCATTGAAGCCTGACTGGAAGGCCCTTGTTGTAAGAGCTGCCCCCTGTAGACCTGATGTCCATTCTCCAGACACAAGTATTACTAGGGCCGTCATTGTACATATAACTAGGGTATCTACAAATACTTCAAATACTCCCCATAGACCCTGCCTAACCGGATGGTCTGTAGTCGCTGCTGCATGGGCAATCGGTGCACTACCCAAACCTGCTTCATTAGTAAATACTCCCCTTGCTACACCATTTCTCAAGGCCATCATCAAGGTAGAACCTGCAAAGCCACCTGCTGCTGCATGACCAGAAAAAGCTGAACCAAATATCAAGCCAAATGCGTGTGGTATCTGGCCTGCGTTTATGCATAGGATAGCTACTGCACCCACTATATAAAAGGCCGCCATCAATGGTACAAACTTCTCAGTTACCTGACCTATTCTCTTGATACCCCCTAAAACTACTACTGCTGTCAGGATAGTCAATACTATTCCAACAACCTTCATATCTATATGAAAGGCCATGTTTAGCGACTGGGCTATAGAATTCGACTGGGTCATATTACCTGTACCTAGGGCTGCTAGAGCTCCAAACAAGGCAAATAGTTTAGCCAACCAAGTCTGACCTAAGCCCCTCTCAATATAGTACATAGGTCCGCCAGAACAGACATTGCTATCCTTATCCTTGACCCTGTATGTCACTGCTAAAATTACTTCAGAAAACTTGGTAGACATACCCAATATAGCTGATAGCCACATCCAAAATACTGCTCCTGGTCCACCAACTGCTATAGCTAGGGCTACACCTGCTATATTACCTGTACCAACCGTAGCTGCCAAGGCAGTAGATACTGCCTGAAAGGCTGATATTTCACCTTCACCACCAGAATTTTTACTAAACATCTTTAGAAGGGTATTCTTGATTATATAGCCAAACTTCCTTATCACCACAAATCTGGTTCTGCACCCCAAGAACAAACCTGTTCCAAGTAGCATTATCAGCATAGGCCACCCCCATACAAAATCTCCTATGGCCTTGTTTACTTCCAAAATACTAGACATAATTACTCAACCTCCATCCATTTATTGTATTTTTGTTTTTTAAACAATTTTCTAATTTTATATACCTAATTGTATATTTTTTATATGAATTCTATATAAAAATCTTATTTTTTTAAGTTACTTAATTGTATTAAATATATCAAACTTGTTATTTATATCCTGTAAACATCTTTTTTCTATAATTTAAAAAGCCATTATCTTTTTCTACTACTTATTTTCTAGTCTCTATACTAAATAATTTTTTCATATATAAATTTAGTCTTTTTTATAACAAGTTTCTTTGATGGGTCCATTTTGCCCCACTAGAAAATATTTTTTTAGGTATTTTTATTCTAAACAAGCAAATAGTTAAACTTCTCCAATATGAATTTAATGTGTTTTTTATGATATAATTCATCTGGACACCTTGAACGAGTATGTTTTTTATACCGATAGTATGATATAATCAAATAAAATCAAATGAAAATCCACAATAATTAATTTTAATAAGGAGGTGTCTTCCTCGAAGGAAAAATAATGAGCGATTTAAACATAAACAATGAAGATATAATAAACTTAAAAGAAAAGGCCCTTTGTGTCGGTCTAAACCTGACTAGTCTGGCAAAAAAGTCTGATGATATAGATATTGAAGACTCTATGTTGGAACTAAAGGAACTGGTAAAGGCTGCCGGTGCAGAGGTGGTCGGTGAGCTGGTACAGAATAAATCCAGTATAGATACTGCTACCTATCTGGGTTCTGGCAAGATAGAAGAAATCAAGATCTACGCAGAGAGCCTAGATGCAAGTATGGTCGTATTCAATGATGAACTATCTGGTGCCCAAATTAGAAATATTGAGGATATAGTTGGTAAAAAAATAATCGATAGGACCACCCTAATTCTAGATATATTTGCCCAACGTGCCCTTAGTCGTGAGGGTAAGCTTCAGGTCGAGCTAGCCCAATTGAAATATAGACTACCTAGGCTATATGGTATGGGTGGCCAGATGTCTAGGACTGGTGCAGGTATCGGTACCAGAGGACCTGGTGAGCAGAAGTTGGAAAAAGACAAGAGACATATACTAAACAGGGCTGCCAATATCAGGAAGGAACTAAAGGAAGTTGTAAAGATAAGGGACGTACAGAGGGCCCAAAGAAGTAAGAACAAGATACCAATTGTTGCCCTAGTCGGCTATACAAATGCAGGCAAGTCTACCCTACTCAACGAAATAATTAAGAGCCATCCCGACTATGAAAAGGAAAAGGAAGTATTTGTCAAGGATATGCTATTTGCAACCCTTGATGTAACCCTTAGAAAGGCTCTCCTTCCTAACAAGAGGGAATTTTTAGTAGTCGATACTGTAGGTTTTGTCAGCAAACTGCCTCATGACCTAGTAGATGCCTTCAAGGCAACTCTTGAGGAGGTAACCTACGCTGACCTAATCCTACACGTAATAGATGCTACCAATGCTAGCTCTGACATACAGAAGTCTACCACAGAGAGTGTCCTAAGGGACCTAAAGGCAAATGATAAGAATACTATCACAGTCTACAACAAGATAGACAAGCTAGACCTAGATATCTATCCTAGAAACCAGGATGACCTAGTCTACCTATCCGCCAAGAAAAATATCAATATGGACAAGCTGATGGATATGATTCAAAAGGCCCTAGACAAGGGCTCCTATAGGGTAAAACTTCTATTGCCATATGATAAGGGACATATCTTTAGCAGCCTAAGCGACAAGTATGCCCTAGAATCTTTTGAATATCTGGATTCTGGAATCAGTCTAACCCTATCACTTGATGAGGTTGACTACAATAAATACAAGGAATACATAGAAATACAATAAATATTATATGCTTGCCACTTCAAGATACAAGCATATTTTAAAGGCTAGGTAGTTCATTTTAGTTACTTGAACCCCCTAGCCTTTTCAATTTCAATGACCTTGTTACTTAGCCATCTTATTTTTATTATTTTGCAAGATACAAATATTAAAGTTTTTATATAATCTTAAATACATAAAAATTATAATCAAATATCTATTTTAAAAGATTAGGAATTTATTATCTCTAATATTTGATTGTACTTGTCTTCGTAATCCCTAGTCCACTTGTCACACATAGCCTTGGCCTCTGCCTCAGTATCCACACTAACATTTACATTCATCACATTCTGGCGTCCCTTTATTATCACTAAATTGACCAGATAAGAAGAATCTCCCTGCATACTATAGTGGGTTTGTTTTTTAATCTGTGAAGATAGTAGGTCTTCCTTATTGTCCCTTATATAGTCATCTATTTTTTTGATAAAGTAGTCTGGTATCCTATTTTGGAAGTATACCAAAACCTCTAGGCCACTTTGAGTGATTGCATTCAACTTAGTCTTGTTTTTCTCATAAGTAGTTATAAACTTGGCATCCATCATCTTTGGTAAGAGTGCCAGCAATACAAAATAGTTTATAACTCCTGTTCCCAAGATTATTTCAGTCAGCTGGGAATCTGTCAGATCTTCATCCATACTATTAAGCGTGTATAGTACTATGAGCTTTTCTAATATCAAATCATCTGTGCTATTATCTAACATACCTACCTCCTATATATAAATAAATTTTTATTTTCTATCCTATTACTACTATTCTATCACACTTTTAAAAATTATACTAAAAAGCCACAGATATATTTGTAAATAAATCCATAAAAATTGTCCGGATTTTAGTATAAATTGTGCTATAATTATATTGTTTAATTTAAAAATACCCTTGAAATGTCATATTTGTGTCGTAAACGCTCACAATAGGGCCCGAATGCTTGTGACTACTTAAGGGTTTTCACTTATATATACATAGGAGCAATTTAACAAATGATTAATAGAAAAAAAGCAAGTAAAATCTTAGCAATAGGGCTTTGCCTGTCACTTTTGATGCAAACAGGAGCCAATGCAGCCACTAGATACCATGATTCATACTCACGTTCTGCTATAGTTAGTGATATGGACACTAATAGAATAGTCTACGAAAAAAATGCAGACCATGTTTCACCCATGGCCAGCTTGACAAAGATGATGACCCTATTACTGACATTTGATGCCATATCTCAAAAAAAAGTCGATTACAAAGATGTAGTTAAAATCCTTCCATCAGATGTAAATAGGCTTGGTACCAACATCAAACTAAATGCGGGCGACCAGATCAGACTAGAAGAATTGATGAAGGGCATGATGATAGTATCCGCCAATGATGCAGCCCTAGCAATCAGCCACCATGTAGGGTCCTCATACGAAAACTTTATAGCAAATATGAACAAAAAGGCTAAAGAAATCGGCATGAAAAACACAGTATTTTACAATCCCAATGGGCTACCTACCAGCGTGACTGTAAACGGTAAGTCTGTAGGAGTAGAAAATAAGACTAGTGCTAGAGATGTATTAATCTTATCTAAATACCTATACTCTAGGTATCCCCACCAGTTGACAGAAATAACCAATATGTCATCCTACGTAAATTCTAAAAAAGCCATCAATAAGCAAAATACAAACCCACTATTGCCCTTGATCACCAACGTAGATGGCCTTAAGACTGGTTTTACAGATGCAGCTGGATACTGCCTAGCCTATTCAATGAAGATAGACAAGGGTCATGGTAATGATAGCTCAAATAGGCTAATCGGTGTCAGTCTAGGAGCTACTAGCAAGGAAAATCGTAAACTAGCATCCTACAATACTTTGGACTATATTAACAAACACTACAAGACAAAATACCTGTTCAAAAAAAATACACCTGTGGACAAGGCTAAAATAAATGGCATTCCTTTTGTCAAGTTTGACCTAGTTCCAAGTAAGGACCTCTACCTTATACAGAAAGACACTGAAAAACTAAATAAAACTATTAAATACAATCGGGTTGATATCTTGAAAAATCCAGACCAGCCCCTGGCCAACCTGGTGTACTCAGATTCTCAAGGAAACGAAGTTGCATCATTTGATATCAGTACTAAAAGGCCCCTTAGCAAGATGCACTTCCTGGAAAAATGTCTAGTCAGTGGATGTGCTATTGTAGGAATCTTTACGAAATATATTACAAATAATGCAGATGGTCCCCAGTATACTTTTTAGAAATTGTAAATTTATTTAATATATACTTAATAAATAAAATATCTATAAAACGGAGCTAAGATGCCCATCTCAAGGGTATCTTAGCTCCGTTCTTATTGTTTCATTTATTCTTTTTTTTAATATTTAAAATTTATGAACTACTAGTATACTATTATTACATTCTTCTAGCCAATACACATACACTTTCATCTAATTTCTTGAATTCTACGTCTGTTTTCTCAGTCAAGCCATCTATAAACTGTTGTCTAAGCGGTAAATAATACTTGTTAAAGTCAACATCTAGATAGGCCCAGTACTTGCATGTAGATGGCCTAGTTCTCTTCCATATTATTTCATCATACTCTTCGCTAATAACCTCATTTAATTCTTCAGACCTACCACCGTCCAATAAAAGGTCCCTGATTACATTGTAGATATGTCTGATTGGCAGACCTTCATACTCAGGCATAAATTCCTGACCTAGACCATAGAATCTTTCCTTTAGGTTTATTATCTGGCCCTCATCATAATCAACAACAGCCTTAATAACAAAGGCAAACCTATTTTCTATTATTCCTAGGTTCTTGTCCATCCACTTGTCATCGCCAGCGTGCTTATTTGCCATCTCATCTGGATCGCCCATTTCCATACGTCCAAACTTTTCATCTACCTGGCTAGCCAAGTCTAAATCTAGGCCCTCATCTTCTGATAGGCTAATAACAGCTTGGACAAACTTTTCTTGTTGTAACATTCTCATGTATGATTTCTTGAAACTTTCTCTAATATCTCTCATAGCTCCCTCCCATATTTCTTTACTTCTTAATTGCTTCTTTTATATTTTCTATTACCTTTACCTACAAAAATTAAAAGCCTATTACTAAGCTTGTCTATATTATAACGCATTTGATAAATTTTTCATATACTTTTTTACAAATTTTTATAATTATTTATAAAATTCTCAAATATGTTATTATTTTGTATATTGGAATACCACTTTAAAAGCCTGTATTCACCCTTATAAACCTTATTTACTAAATATATTATAGCACAAGACCTTAAAATATATATTTTTCCACAACCAATATTATGTTTATTTTAACAAACTATGTTAAACAAGTAGCAAGTTTTTCTTAACCTCCTAAAAATCTAGCTATATATTTAACATAATTGATAGTTTATATCAAATCTTTTTTCATGCTTCCCTTAAAATTCTGATATGAAAAATCTCCCCAAAATCAAAGGAGCCTATATAAAATGGGCCAGCTTAGCAACAAGACTTACTGACCCATTTATTTATTGTAACTATTGATTCAAATTGAATATTTTTTATCTTAAGAAGTTAAGTATATGAGTAATATACACCTTCCTAGTTGAAGAATAGTTCTATATCTTCTTCTACACTTCCTATACCAGCTATACCAAAGTTCTCAACCAATACATTTGCTACGTTTGGTGATAGGAAGGCTGGTAGTGTTGGTCCTAGGTGGATATTCTTCACTCCTAGGTATAAGAGTGACAATAATACTATTACTGCCTTCTGCTCATACCAGGCGATATTGTATACGATTGGTAATTCGTTTATATCTTCTAGACCAAATACTTCCTGTAACTTCATAGCTATTACTGCTAGTGAGTATGAGTCATTGCACTGGCCTGCATCTAGGACTCTTGGTATACCGTTGATGTCACCAAGATTTAGCTTGTTGTACTTGTACTTAGCACAACCTGCTGTTAGGATAACTGCATCCTGTGGTAGGGCCTTGGCAAAATCTGTATAGTAGTTTCTGCCCTTCTGCCTTCCATCACATCCTGCCATTACTACAAACTTCTTGATTGCACCTGTCTGCACTGCCTCTACTATCTGGTCAGCTAGGGCTAGGACCTGATTGTGGGCAAATCCACCTACAATTGTTCCTTCTTCTATCTGAGTTGGGCTAGCACATCTCTTGGCGTGGTCTATGATTGCTGAGAAGTCCTTAGTTGATCCAGCTTCTCCTGGTATATGCTTACATCCTGGGTATCCTGCAGAACCTGTTGTGTAGATTCTATCCTTGTACGAATCCTTTGGTGGTACTATACAGTTAGTTGTCATTAGGATTGGACCGTTGAAACTCTCAAATTCTTCCTTCTGCTTCCACCAGGCATTACCGTAGTTACCAACTAGGTTGTCATACTTCTTTAGCTCTGGATAGTAGTTGGCTGGTAGCATTTCTGAATGTGTATATACGTCTACACCTGTTCCCTTAGTTTGTTCTAGTAGTTCTTTTAGGTCTGATAGGTCGTGGCCTGAAATCAGTATAGCTGGATTGTTTCTAACTCCTAGGTTTACTTGTGTGATTTCTGGATTCCCAAATGTACCTGTGTTGGCAGCATCTAGTAGGGCCATTCCCTTGACACCAGCTTCACCTGTAGCCATTGTTAAGGAAATCAACTCATCCACACTTAGGGCCTGTGTAGTCTTGTATAGGGCTTCCTGTAGGAAGGCATCTACCTCTTCACTATCATAGTTTAGCATGTTGGCGTGCTTTGAGTATGCTGATAGCCCTTTTAGACCATATATTATAAGCTCTCTTAAAGACCTGATATCTTCATTTTCAGTAGCTAATACTCCAACTGTCTTAGCCTTTTCATCCATTATCTCGATATCTCTTTCATCCCAAAGGGCTACTGAACTTAAACTTGATGCATCATCTAACTGAGCTATCAATCTCTTCTTTGCATCTAGAGTCTTGTATATTCTGTCTACAAATACATCAAAGTCAAAGTTGGCATTTGTTATTGTAGTAAATAGGTTAAGAGTAATCATATGGTTGTCTTCCTTGCTGATTGACTTTCCCTCTGCTCTTAACTTTGTAGTTACCTCTGATATTCCCTTAGTTACGTATACTAGTAGGTCCTGAATTCTCGCAACCTCTGGAGTCTTTCCACAGACACCCTTTACTGTACATCCTGAACATCCTGCTGTTTCCTGACACTGATAACAAAACATATTTATTTCCTTCATAATTTTTCTCCTTTTCATTCCAACAATTTTTTTGATTTTTAACATACCCTTTTTTGATTTTGCCCCTTTAGGATATTAGGGTCTTATTATTTGTTTTTTGTGTTTCACTTTTATTTAACTTATGTACTCATTATAGTATCGGGTCAAAAAAAAATCTGTTGCAGATGCAACAGATGAAAAAAATTTATTTTATTTAATTTTTTATTACTATATTATGTTCATAAGCTTTTTTATATTTGACCCACAAGCATAAATACTATACCCTTTTCTTTTACTTTTGTTTTTCTTTTACATACTCTTGAATCGCATCACATACATACTGTGCCATTCCATCTCCAAATTTATCCAGATTATTTTTAAATTCTATATTTTGAACATATCCATAACCAATACTTGAAAATACACCTATCTTGCAATCAAAAGCATATTCGCAAAGATGTTTATGCAGTTTTTCTGCCAAACCTATATTTTCTTTGGATGTAGGACTTAGTCTGTTTGATAGGTTTTCTGAAAAGGCAAAAAATATTTCATTAAAACCATCGGCAATTTCTTTTTCTTTTCCTTTTTGCTTTTCGATAGCCTGCTCAATAACTTCTTTTCCATATGTATCCACAGCTACCTGTTTATACTTTTCATTATCCTGGTATGTAAATCCCTTGAATTTTTCTTTAACTGACATGGTAACACTCCTTTCCTGAGACTCAATGGTCTTTTCCAATGTTTCTATTAGTGTCAGGAGCCTTTGCTTTTCATCTTGCATTAAAGTTAGTTGCTTTCTTAGATGATATAGTATTTCCTTATCCTCTTGCCTTATCAATTTCTTTATCTGTCCTAGAGAAAACCCCAAATACTTATAGAACAATATCATTTGTAAAGAAGATATATCCTCTTCAGAGTAGTACCTGTATCCATTTTCGTTCTTTTGTGGAGACAGCAAGCCAATCTTGTCATAATGATGTAAAGTGCGCACCGATACACCACTAATTTCACTAACTTTCTTAATCAAATACATTTTCGCACCTCCTGACAATGAAGAGTATAAACTATTACCTTATGTCATAGTCAATAGATTTTTTAAATTTTTTTAATATCTTATACCTTACTTGTTTGCCCTTATTACTGTCCTAAAGTAGCCTTATTAACATGGCCCCTTATATCTCCAACCAGAAATAGGGATCCAGCCCCAATAATGGCCTTTTTCTTGGGCCTTTCAATGGTATTTTTCCTTTGTCTGGACTTGGATTTCTTAGATCTTTTTTCAGCTTCGTGCACTCTGGCCTTTTCTTCCTTGCTTATTTTTTCTACAAGTTCAAATGAGTAGTCTACAGCCTGTCCTATATCTTCTATACATATAATATCCTGACAGTACATCCCTACCCTATAGGCCAGTTCTTCTACGGCCATGGCCCTTGGATTATTAGGCAGGGTTACTATCACCCTATCAAACCTGGGTACTAAGATCTTGACTATCCCATCTACATCCTTGTCAGCTAATAGTCCTAGAACCAGTGTCTTGTCCCATTCCTCTCCTAGAAGCCTATCTAACTCTCCAGCCAGAGACTGGGCCCCTTCAAGATTATGGGCACCGTCTATCATAAATAGGGGACTATCCATAAGAATTTCCATCCTACCCGGCCACCTAGACTTTAGTAGACCAAAATATATAGCATCCCTACTTATATCAGCTAACTTGTTCTCCACCAAATAGACTGCTATATTTAAGGCTAGAAGGGCATTTTTTGTCTGGTGCCTGCCTATCATCCTAATTTTCAAATCCTCATACTTATTCCCTAAATAGTCTAGACCATCAAATACCTGGTTATTTAGATTTGACTTTTTGATCTCTATACTAGAATTCCTTGATATAATTAGGTCTGCCCCTTGTTCTTGACATACCCTTTTGACTACATCAGTCGCTTCATGACCCTGCTCATACATGATGACCTGACCATTATTCTTGATTATTCCTGCCTTTTCGTAGGCAACCTTGTCTACAGTATCACCCAAAACCTTGGTATGGTCTAGGCTGATAGATGCAATAGCACTGACTAGGGATTTGTCGATTACATTGGTAGCATCATACCTGCCACCTAGACCCACTTCCAAGACTACATAGTCTACCTTCTTACTGATAAAGTATACGAAGGCTGTAGCTGTAACCAACTCAAATTCAGTAGGGTGGTGTAATCCCTCTACCACCATCTGCTGACAAGCGTCCTTTACCAGGGCTACGCTATCTGCTAAATCTTGGTCGTCTATATTATGACCATTCAACCTAATCCTCTCATTAAATACCTCCAAAAATGGCGATGTGTATAGGCCAACGTCATAACCTGCCTCCATCAAGATATTTGTCACAAAGCTAGCCGTAGACCCCTTGCCATTTGTTCCTGCTATATGGATAAATTTCAACCCATCCTGAGGCCTATCCAGCCTATTTAAAAGCTCTCTGATAGAGTCCAGCCCCAGTATCATACCAAACTTTTCCACTCCATGTATAAATTCTAATGCTTCTGTATAATTCATATATGAATTAT
>NZ_JRNB01000031.1 GCF_000758885.1 Peptostreptococcus sp. MV1
GGAGGGCTTATCCTCCTTTGATTAAATTTATCTAAACAGTCGTTTAAAAGAGAACTGTTGAAGAAGTATAAAATATTGAAAATATTGATGGGAGGAAAATATTAATGTTTAAGAAAACATCATCTGTGGCCTTATCTTTGGCAATTTTATTGTCAACAGGTTCAGTAGCCCTTGCCAATCAAAATCTTCAGGGATTAGATTTAAATGTGGTCGAAAAAATTAACACGAAAAATATTAAGGGAGCTTCTAATCAAGAGGTAACGGATTTACAAAATGAATTAAAAAAATTAATTGACCAGGCAGAAGACACAGATACATTGGTTTTAAAAACAGATGAAAGTATCAACAAGCTAAAAAATTTTGTAAAAACTGCAAAGACATATTTAAATAGTGAAGATACTAATAAACTTAAGTCTACTATTGAGGAATTAGATAAAAATTTAATTCAAATTGGGGGTGATGAAAATAATATCAAGGATATTTATTCATTGAAAACAAAGCCTCAATTGGAAAAGGGAGTCTATAATGTTCCCATAGTTTTGAGGAATTTTGAGTTAACAGAACAAAATTCAATGGGAAATAATGCTATACTGAGTAAGGCCAAACTAATTGTAGATGATAGTGGAAAAATAAGACTAAGGTTTAACCTAAGAGGTCTGTACTTTATGGGAGCATATGGTCATTTGACAAATTTGTGGTATTATAATAATACTAAGAAAGAAAATGTTGATAAAAGTCACTTGGAGTACCTGGGGGAATTGACCAGAGTAAAGGTATTAAAAACTGAGAATGAACTAGATGCAAAAGGTAATTTAAGAGATTTTCTAAAAAGTGTTGAAATAAATATAGACAAGCATGTAGATAATCCCAAAAGATATCTTAAAGTAAAGGTTGATGCCATGGATATGCTTAATGGTATAAATCCATATGAAAATTTGGATGAAAATTCTACGTCACCTAATGCTATTCTTACCCTTGACTATAGGTTTATTGAAAAAGATACTACAAACAATGAAAATCCATATAGCCAAGGTGACGAGTTAGAACAGGCTAAAAAAGAAGCAAAAATAAGTATTGATAATTTGTCAAAATTAGACTCAAATAGCAAGGCTAAATACAAGGCAAATATAGACAATGCCGAGTCAAAAGAAAAAATCAACGAGATACTAAAAGAAGCAAAGGATGCCAATGATAAAGCCAATGATAAAATTGAAAAGGATATTGATAAATCAAAAAAAGATGCAAAATCTGAAATAGACAAATTAACAGACTTATCAATTGATGAAAAAACTAATTTTAAAAATAAGATTGATTCATCTACTTCAAAAGAGTCTATAGAAGCTATTGTCAAGGATGCAAAAGACCTAAACAAGAAGAAAAAGGATAAAAAGAAGAAAAAGTCGGAAAAAATACAGAGGTTGTCAGGTGATAATAGATATGAGACTTCTGTTGAAGTAAGTGAAAAAAACTTTAAGTCTGCGGATACAGTTGTTCTTGCAAGTGGTCAAAATACTGCTGATGCCTTAGTTGCATCATCATATGCTGATATTGAAGAGGCCCCAATACTATTGACAAATAAAAATTCTATTTCAGATGAAGTTCTTGATGAGATTGAGAGGTTAAAGGCGGATAAGGTAGTTATTGTAGGCGGTCAATCCTCTGTCTCAAGTAGTATTGAGTCTAGATTGAAAAAAGAAGATATAAAAGTAACACGTATATCAGGAAGGGATAGGTTTGACACTTCTGATAAACTATCCCAGGAAGTTAGTAGACTATCTAAAAAATCCAGCCAGGCTATCCTGGTAAATGGATATAAGAATATAGATGCTCTTTCAGTTTCGTCTCTAGCAACAAAAGAAGAACTACCTATATTATTGAATGGTAGAAATACTTTAAATATGTCTGTAAAAAATAGGTTAAAACAGATGAATGTGAAGAAGGTATATATAATTGGTGGCAACAATTCCATATCAAGTGACGTGGAAAAAGAGTTGAAGAGAATGCAAATATCAGTTGTAAGATTATCTGGAAGGGATAGGTATGAAACATCCGCCAATATTGCCAAGTATGCCTATAAGGACTTTGATGAGGCTATAGTAGCTAGTGGTGAAAATCCTGTTGATGCATTAGCAGCCAGTACACTTACAGGGAAAAAGGAAGCCCCAATACTATTGACAAATAAAAATAAGATTCCAAAATCAATTAAAAAAATTATTGAAGATATGGATATAGGAAAGATTACAATAGTTGGCGGTGAAAACAGTATTACTGATAATGTGATGGATGATATGGAGGATATGTTATAAGTTTTTAAAACTTTGATACTTCCATATGCCATTTTAAAAAGCAAAATAGGAAAAAAGA
This sequence comes from Peptostreptococcus sp. MV1, assembly GCF_000758885.1. Classification (GTDB taxonomy): domain Bacteria; phylum Bacillota; class Clostridia; order Peptostreptococcales; family Peptostreptococcaceae; genus Peptostreptococcus. The sequence goes on from NZ_JRNB01000031.1 coordinate 2,365, forward strand.
TTTATTTCAATAAGGGCTTAAGACCCATATTGATTTAAATCTTTTTTGTTATATATCAAATTATGAGATTTATAAAATTGGAGGTTAATAGTTTATGAGTATTAAGAAAAATAAATTTACCTTTATTTGTACTCTTATTTTAATCTTGATGCCTATTACATTTTTGGCTTGTAAGCAGGATGAAATAGTTGCAAGTACTGATAAATTTGATGTTAGGCTAAGTGAAGTTAATGATAATATAAAGTTGGCAAAATTTGAATATAATTCTATTTTTGATGATGATAGCTGGAAGAGTGTTGTGGTTTCATCTGACGGAAGTACGGAACAATTTAAGAAAAGCGTTATAGATTATTTAATAATGAGTCATTATAAGGATGAAGAAAATAAAAAGAATGGGTATTCATATTCAGAAGAGGAATTAAATGATATGCTTGAGAGTGCTAAGCAAAATATTGAGGAGGATAAAATAAAAAGCAATGAGTATAAGAGTCTGAATATAGATGACCACGTACTAAAAAAATATATCAAAGACAAGATGATTGAGAACAAGCATCAAGAAGAATTTAATAAAAGGGTCAAAATCAAAGAGGAAGATATAAAAAAATATTATAAAGACAAGATAAATGAATTTAAAGAAAAGGAATTTGATTGTTATCAAATTTGGATAAAGAATCCTAATGGTAAAAATAAGGCAGAAAATGCTTATGAAGACTTAAAAAAGGGCATAGATTTTTCTACTGTAGTCAAAAAGTATTCAGAAGACGAAAACAGTAAGAATAAGGGGGGCTATATTGGAAAAATCAAAAAAGAAAATTTGATTCCGGAATTACGTGAAAAGGCTCTGATAATGAGGGATAAAGAGTATACTGGAGTAGTAAAAAGCAAGGATGGATATTTTATAATAAAAATTGATAACCAAAGAAATTTAACGAAAACATTGGATTCTTGTAGATCAAAAATAAAAGATGATTTGTTAGAAGAATTATATCAGGAAAATAATAAAAAGATAATAAATAGAATTGGTGTGAAATACTATAAGGACAATATAAAGAAAATAAATATACAGTTGTAGGGCTTTCTATCATAGCAAGTATAATTGCCTATTATATTGCAAGTGGCTAGATAGCAAGTCATAAAGACAACTAGCACGAAAAAAAGGCTTACGTACTGGGAATATGTAGGCCTTATTTTTTGTGTATAACAATGATGTTATATACTTCTATCCTTTTATGATTATATTATACCACAGATTTATATATCTGTATCAGGTTTATGAATTTTCTCATAAAGTTTCATATTATACAACTTATTCACCATTTAAAATAATTAATTGGTGGAGATGAGGGGAGTCGAACCCCTGTCCGCAAGCCTCTTCCCTGCTACGCCTACATGCTTAGTCATCTCTTTTAAAATCTCGACTCCTTTGGCACCGAGTGACAGGTTCCAAAATCATCCAGCCCTAATTAGTCCACTGTGGGTCAAGACACCCCCAAAGTAGTTCCCTGCATAGATAGCGTCAGCTCTTAATCGGCAGGAGGATTAAGAGGGACGAGCTGCTACTAGGCAGCTAATAAATTGTTTTCGTTTGCGTTTGTTTTAAATTTCCCCAGTTTTTACGTGACCCAGAGTAACACGACATGCTGTCTCAAGTTCAAAACCCACGTCGAAACCGGTACACCCCCGTGTATAGTTTCAAACGAATTAACTTAATTAATTATAACATAAATAATAAAAACATTCAAGTTAATATGATTGGAAAAAGAATTGT
>NZ_JRNB01000032.1 GCF_000758885.1 Peptostreptococcus sp. MV1
CCTACGTGGACTTTCACCACAGACTGACGGCATGCCCGTCATACATAAAAAAAGCCCACTCCTGTATCAACTACAGGGGCGAGCTTGTATTCGCGGTACCACCCTGATTATCACAAACAAGTGTGACATCTTCATTAGCATTAACGCAGCATCACGTCTCAATGTACTACTAGTTCCAAAGAGCTACTCCGGGACTGCTTCACAGCCTGTATCTGGGGTATTTCCACCGACGCCCCCTCTCTATAAGACCAATGACTCCTACTACTTCCCATCCTAGTATTTTTTCTTATACTTAACCAGTCTAGCGCTCATTTCGCCAAACTTAATACATATATATTACAATAAAATAAACATTTTATCAACACTTTTCTGATTAATTTTAATGGCTAGGCTTATTCTATGATGCCTCCTCCCAGTAGCCTATCTTCAGAATAGAATACCACACTCTGGCCGCTAGTTATGGCCCTCTGAGCCTCTTCAAAGTCTACCCTAACCCTATCCTTGCCGATATATGTCACCCTGGCAGGTGATGGTTTGGCAGCATACCTAATCTTGGCGTAGACATCTATTGGACCCTCTATTTCGTCCTGATTCCATTCGACAAAGTTAACGTCCTTGGCTAGGAGACTAGACTTAAAGAGGTCTTCATTATTTCCTAGTATAATTGATCCGTCATCTCCATTTATACCTACCACGTATGTAGGTTTACCAAATGTTATGCCTAGACCCTTCCTCTGGCCGATTGTATAGCTGATTATACCCTTATGTTGACCCAAGACCCTTCCTGATATATCAACAAAGTTACCAGACTCTATATTCCTATCAGAGTGCTTCTTTAAAAATTTTTTATAATCATGGTCCGGTATAAAGCATATGTCCTGGCTATCTGGCTTGTTGTGAACCTCTAGGCCGATCTCCTTGGCAATAGACCTAATAGTGTCCTTGTCATAATTTCCTATTGGGAAAAGCGTTCTTGCTAGCTTTTCCTGGTTCAGATTGTACAATACGTACGTTTGGTCCTTACTATCACTTGAGGCCTTTTTAATCTCATACTTGCCACTTTTTGGGTTGTATTCAACCAAGGCATAATGACCTGTGGCTACATAGTCACATCCTAAATCCCTCGCCTTATCAAACAAAAGGTTAAATTTAATAGATTTATTACAAAAAACGCATGGATTAGGTGTCTTGCCCCTGAAATATTCATCTATGAAATTGTCCACGACTTTTTCCTGAAATTCACTGCTGAAATCAAGCACATGGTGGTCAATTCCCAACTTTTCACAGACAGCCCTTGCGTCACTAACTGACTTATCTTCACTATTATCTTTAGGTTTCCATAAGGACATAGTAGCTCCTACGACCTCATATCCTTCTCTTTGTAGCAGGTAGGCAGCAACTGAACTATCCACTCCACCACTCATACCTAATAAAACTCTCTTCATCTTTCCTCCATTCTTGTCATAAACTCAAAAAAAGAGCACGAGGCCCTTCTTTTAATCGATAAAATATATTTAAGAGTTATTTAATGTCTCTCATTTTTAAAGTAATGTCATCATCCCTGTAGCTGAAGTTTGAATTATAATCGTCCGCCATATCCTGAAGGGATATAGATTTTGTAACTTCTTCAATAGCCTCTTTAATCCTGGCCCAAACATATCTAGTTGAACATGAATCAAAATTCTTACAAGCATCTTCATCCAACAAACACTCAGTAAAGGCCATGTCACCCTCTAATACTTTCAAGATATCTGCTACAGTTATTTCTGATGCCGGTTTCGACAAGAAATAACCTCCCTGGGCCCCTCTCACACTCTTGACCAAACCGGCCTTCTTAAGTGCTGAGAATATTTGCTCCAGATACTGGTCTGATATCTCCTGCTTGTTGGCAATATATTTAAGGGAAACTGGTTCCTCTTGGTCGCCACTGACAGCTAGTTCAAACATTGCCTTTAAACCGTACTTACCTTTAGTCGAAAGCTTCATTGTTTTCACCTCTTCTCGAATTAATCCCTAGTAAATTGATATGAATTAACTCTATACTTATAATATTATATCCTAGTAAAAAAGTCAAGATTAAAATTTCATTAAAATTCCAATATTTGTACCTATTTTCCCAAAGTGTTCACACATGTCTAGTTTTGTCAATACTTACAGACTTTTTACCCTTTTAAACGCCTGAAAAATTCTTTTATACTTTTTTCAAACTTGTTATTTTGCGGCTCATAGTAACATTTATTGACCAGATTATCTGGTAGGTATTGCTGGTCTACATAGTGGTCTGGATAATTATGAGGGTACTTGTATCCTCTACCATGGCCTAACCTTTCTGCCCCCTTGTAGTGTGAATCTAGTAGGTGGCTTGGTATATCATCCTGGATCATACTATCTATATCCGCCAGAGCCCTATCTACAGCCAGATAGGCAGAATTGGACTTGGGAGAAGTAGCCAGTAGCAAGCAGGCCTGGGCCAGTGGTATTCTTGCCTCAGGAAAGCCTAGCTGCATGGCAGAGTCGACACAGGCCTTGACTATAACTATAGCATTTGGGTAGGCCATCCCTACGTCCTCTGAGGCTATAACAAGCAGCCTCCTAGTAATACTAATTAGGTCTCCACCCTTTATCAACCTAGCTAAATAATAAATAGCAGCATCAGGATCAGAACCCCTGATTGATTTTTGAAGAGCACTCAAGAGGTTGTAATGCACATCTCCGCCAGTATCAAAATTATAGCTAGTTGCTATATTCATACTCTTGATTACAGACATATCTATCCTAGCCCTGGCATCCTTGTCAAGATGTGATTCATTTATAGCCAACTCCAAAATATTAGCTGCTGACCTCATATCTCCGCTAGAGGCATTGGCCATGGCCCTATAGGCCCCCTTATCGCAAACTAGTTCCACATTGCTCAACTGGTTGTAGCGGGCTACAATATTTTCAAGCCCCCTCACTATATCATCCCTAGAAATAGACTTAAATTCCATAACGATACTTCTACTAAGGATGGCCTTGTATACATAGTGGTAGGGATTTTCTGTAGTACTCGCTACCAAGCTTATCTGACCATTTTCAATAAACTCCAATATAGACTGTTGTTGCTTTTTATTGAAACTCTGTATCTCATCTATATACAAGAGTATTCCATTTTGAGCATCCATGCTACCAATAGAGGCTATTACCCTCTTTATATCCTCTATTGATGAATTTGATGCATTTATTTTAAAAAATTTCTTCTTGGCCCTGCCTGCTATTATCTCTGCAACTGTGGTCTTACCAACGCCTGGCGGACCAAAAAATATCATATTTGGAAAATACGCCTTTTCGATCATATTATTTAAGAGTTTTCCCTTGCCAATAATATGATTTTGTCCAACCACATCTTCTATTCTTGTGGGCCTATACTTATCTGCTAATGGCATCCTGTCCTCCTAAAAAATATGACGCTAAGGTAATATACCATCACCCTAACGCCACTTTTAACATACTCATTGATATACTTATAGCATACACGTCTTATATAGATATGCAGCCAAGTATATACACCTCTACCTATCCAGTATATCTATCTTACCTTGGCTAATTCGTCCAATAGCTTATCATTCAAGATTCTGATATGAGTCCCCTTCATACCAAGAGACCTAGACTCTATTACACCTGCACTCTCAAACTTTCTCAAGGCATTTACAATTACAGACCTAGTGATTCCAACCTTGTCTGCAATCTTGCTTGCAACTAGTAGCCCTTCATCTCCATCTAGTTCATTGAATATATGCTCTATTGCTTCTAATTCAGAATATGAAAGAGTTCCTATAGCCATCTGAACAACAGCCTTCTTTCTCATATCCTCTTCCATCTCTTCACTAATAGCTCTGATTATTTCTAGACCAACAACTGTAGCGGCATACTCAGCAACTACTAGGTCTTCATCCACAAAAGACTTATTATATCTAGACAGCAAAAGAGTTCCTAACCTCTCTCCGCTACCAAAAATAGGTACTACCGTAGTGAACTTGGCCAACCTATTTTGTTCATATGGGAAGAACTTTAAGGCTTCATCTCCAGATATATTCTCTCTAGTTTCATATATTTTCAGTATATTCTCTGTATACTCTTCTGGAAAAATCGTCTTGTTGCTGTCTTCATCTACTATTATAGAACTGTCTTCTGGTTTCTGTAGATAATGTCCTAATACTTTACCCTTCAAACTAACTATATAGACATTTGAATCAAGTACATCGCTCAAAATAACTGACAACTGATCAAATGAAACAGATGTACCTGCATTAGATTGAAGCGTCTTGTTTATTTTTCTCGTATTTAATAACAACTCACTTGCCATGTGATACCCCTCCTAAACTTTATTAAATATATTATTATGCTTTTTTATTAGCCCCTTTAATATTGCCTAAATTTACGATGAAATTTAATTTTTTTAAAATACACACAATTCAAACAATATAATACAAGTTAAGAGTATCACAATTTATAATTTTTTTCAACTACTTTATCAAGTATTTTTATAATTTTCATTATATTCTAATAACTTTTCCCTATTTTATTTAAATTTTTATAAACCGGATAGGATAAAAATTAATAACATAAACTATAAAGTGTAAAACGCTATTTACTCTTAGCCTTTTGGTTAGTTATGCAGTCCTTGTTTGAACAGACTGACTTGCTTTCTTTCTTTGTAACCTTCTCAACCATATATGACCCACATTCTGGACAAACCTCACCATTAGGCTTCTTCCACTCTACAAAATCGCAGTCAGGATAGTTGCTACATCCATAGAATACCCTTCCCCTCTTGGATTTTCTGACTATAATATCACCATCTCCACACTTTGGACACTTGACACCAATCTTCTCTACGATAGGTTTTGTATTCTTGCATTCAGGATAATTCTTGCAGGCCATAAACTTGCCAAACCTACCATGCTTGATTACCATATTTGACCCACATAATTCGCAAATTTCGTCTGTTTCTATATCCATATTTATTTTTTCTATATTTTCTATAGCTTCCTTTATAGATGATGCTAGGGGTGCATAGGACTCAGAAACAACATGCTTCCAATCTTCAGACCCTTCTTCAATCTGGTCTAGTCTGGATTCCATTTGGGCAGTATAGTCCACATCAGTCAACATTTCAAAGTTTTCTTCCAGTATATCTGTGACTATATTACCTAGCTCAGTTGGTTTTATAGAGGCTCCTTCTTTTTCAACATAACCCCTATTTAAGATAGTCCCTATAGTAGGTGCATAGGTAGACGGTCTACCAATCCCCAACTCTTCTAGGGTTTTTACCAGACTGGCCTCTGTATACCTGGCTGGTGGCTGGGTAAAGTGCTGTTGAGGATCAATTTCCTTGACATCGAACCTATCTCCAACCTGAATTTCAGGAAGTATCTTGTCTTCCCTCTCATAGAAATTGTATACCTTAGTGAATCCATCAAATATCTGTTTTGAACCTGATGCCTTGAATATATACTGGTCAATCTGAGCTTCAATACTCAAATTTTCATATAGGGCATCAGACATCTGACTAGCCACAAACCTTCTCCATATCAGGTTGTATAGCTTGTACTGGTCCTTTGATAGGGATTCCTTTATATCGTCCGGATGCCTATAAACAGAAGTAGGCCTAATAGCCTCATGGGCATCCTGTGAATTTGACTTGCCCTTGGCCTTCTTTTCCTTACTTTCTGAATGGTACTTTTGTCCATATGAATCCAGGATAAAATCCTTAGCAGATAACTTTGCCTCTTCTGATAGCCTCTGTGAATCTGTTCTGATATATGAAATCAAACCTACAGTACCTTCGCCCTTTATATCTACACCTTCGTATAATTCTTGGGCTATCTTCATAGTTTTCCTAGTGGTAAAGCCCAACCTATTTACGGCCTCCTGCTGTAGCATAGAAGTAGTAAATGGTTTAACTGTTGTCCTCTTCCTAGTCCTTGTATCTATCTTCTTAATTAGTATGCTTGAGGCCTTTATCTTCTCAATTATATCATTGACCTGGTCTTCATTTTCTAGGTCCAGCTTTTGCCCATCTAGGCCGTAAAAAGAAAATTCAACAGGACATCCATCCACCTCTGATATTAGGTCCAGCGACCAATATTCAACAGGAACAAAGGCCTCTATTTCCTTTTCCCTTGCACAAACTAGCTTGGTTGTCACCGATTGAACCCTACCAGCACTTAGACCTCTCCTTATTTTTTGCCACAGGATTGGACTGATCTGGTAGCCTAGGAGCCTATCCAAAACTCTTCTAGCCTGCTGGGCATCTACCAAGTCTATATTTATCTGTCTTGGTTTCTTGATTGCCTTCTTTATTGTATCTTTTGTTATTTCGTTAAATTCTATCCTGCATTGACTCTTCGGGTCTATGCCTAGTATATAGGATAGGTGCCAGGATATTGCCTCGCCTTCTCTATCGGGGTCGGTTGCTAGATAGACCTTTGTCGCCTTCTTGGCTTCTTTTTTTAGGTCCTTAATTACAGGTCCCTTACCCCTAATATTTATATACTCAGGTTCAAAATTATTATCTATATCGACACCCAACCTACTCTTTGGCAGGTCTCTTATATGTCCTACTGACGCCTTTACAACATAGTGGTTTTTGCCCAGAAATTTTTCGATAGTCTTTGCCTTAGCTGGAGACTCGACTATTACTAAAGCCTTTGGCACAAACAACACCTCCATTTATTTATATTATAAGGACCTTATTTAATTCGTAGGTATTTATGCCTACCTCAAAAATATAATCCATCATACTCAAATTATTGACGCAAAATATAACCTCCCCTACCTCCATATTTAGGTAGCTGGAAATCTTGTCAATTTCTAAGGCTCCCTTTTCAGATAAAAGCTTCAAAATATCTCGCTCATGCTCAGAAAATTCTTCCCCATTCAAGTTTTCATTTCTAATATTAACACAAACAGAGGGATTATTACCAGTATTTTTATTATTTTTTTTGTTATTTAAGCAATCAAAAGTATAAAAAGTTCTATAATCTTCTAGTATATCTTGGCTGGTCATAACCATTTTTCCACCCATGCTTATCATCTCATTACAGCCATATGAAAGTTCTGAAAAAATACTTCCCGGTACCAAGTAAACCTCTCTACCATTGTCTAGACCATACCTAGCAGTTATTAGGGAACCACTCTTTTTACCTGCCTCAATCACCAATATGCCCCTAGACAAACCCGCGATTATCCTATTCCTAATTGCAAAGCTAGCTCTAAAAGTTTCCCTACCAGGGCCTGTCTCAGATAATATGAGCCCGCCTTGGTCTATTATTTGCTTAAATAACTTTTTGTTTGACTTGGGATATATATTATCTATAGCTGTCCCCATTACAGCTATAGTTGGTGAACCTCCCTCTAGACAATACTTATGAGCGTATGAATCTATACCAACTGCCAAGCCACTAACTATTCCTATACCAGACTCTGCTAGGTCTCTTACCAAATACTTGGCAGCATTTTTGCCATACTCAGTGCATTTTCTAGCCCCTACTACTGACAATAGTGGGTAGCTATTGACTATGGATATATCACCATAATAATAGAGGATATAGGGCGGGTCATATACATTTCTCAAGAGGTCTGGATAGTCATCTGAATCATAACATATATATGAAACCCTCCTAGACCTCATATCATTTTTTATATCGTCAATTACATCTTGACTGTAACCACATTTACCTATCTTATCCATGATTTTTTTTGAGAAGTAAATCCTCCCCTTATCCATAATAATACCCAAAAACTCATTTGTATCAAGCTCAAAATTCTTCTCATCATAACTAGGACCTTCAAAACATTTTTCAATAAATATTTTTTCTAATATATCTTTATTATCATCAAAAAATGCCTTCATACCCTTAGGTCCTATGCCAATTACTTCCCTTGCCCATATAAAAAAATTATCCATCATTATCCTCCAACCCTACTTTTATTTAGAAAGAATACAAGCCCTATGATAAGATATATAACTATCTATCAAAGTATTTGTAATAAGCCTTCCTATAGGAAAAAGCCTCTACTATGTCCTTGCTAGAAATATCTGTTCTAGCCTCTAGATCTGCTATAGTCCTAGCCAACTTGAGTAACCTAGTATAAGACCTATTGCTCAGGCCATGCTTCTTGTATATCCTTGCTGCCATCATACTTGTATCCTGATCCAAGCAGCAGTACTTTTCTATATCTTCACTTGTCATTTGAGAATTAAGCAAAAAACCACGCCCCTTAAACCTATTTTCTTGAATATCTCTTGTGGCTTGAATTATATCCAACATTTCCACAGATGACATCCTCTGAGACTTGTCATCAAATTCTTCAAAATCAACCTTGCCAACCTCGCAAAATACATCCATCCTATCTAAGATAGGTCCTGATATCTTGTTCAAGTATCTCTCTATCTCATACTGGCGACAAGTGCATTCCTTGTGACTTTTGTAGTAACCACATGGACAAGGATTCATTGATACTATCAATTGAAAGTCTGCTGGATAGCTTACTGTGTGGTTGAGCCTCGATATATTGACCACTGAATCCTCTATAGGTTGTCTCAATGCCTCCAAAATTTGTTTGGAAAATTCAGCTACCTCATCTAAAAATAGCACCCCCCTATGGGCCAAACTAATCTCACCCATACTAGCCTTGGATCCCCCTCCTATCATAGATATTTTAGTCGCTGTGTGGTGGGGCTGCCTAAAAGGCCTTGTCCTTATCAGGCCTTGCCCCTCTTTTAGGAGTCCAGCCGCACTATATATCTGGGTAATCTCCAATTCCTCATCCTTGTTAGGTCGAGGCAATATTGTCTTTATAGCCCTAGCTATCATTGTTTTACCTGTGCCCGGTGGACCTAACATGAACATATTATGCCCACCAGCAACTGCTATCATAGCAGCCCTCTTGGCTATGATATTTCCCCTTATATTATAAAAATCATCCTCCAAGATACTCAGTCCTGTCAAAGCATTCCCTTCTGATTTTACTTTTGTATTGGAGGCATCCCCATCCAAGTCTAGGACTTGCTGTATAGACTTTTTGTCTGGGTCATATTTATTGTCAAATAGGTCCCTATACTTGCCTGCTAAATACGTATGGATTTCATCCTTTTCCATATTCAATATTTTCAAGCATTCCCTCACATTGTCTAAGCCTATAATCTCTATACCATCTATGCCACTACACTCCGGATAATTGCTAATAGGTATAAAAACCCTCTTTATCCCTTCTTTTTTCATCTTGATTACTATGGATAGGATACCCTTCATGTTTTTTATATTTCCATCCAAGGACAATTCACCTAAAAATCCTGATTCCCTTAGATATTCATCTGTCTTCTTGATCTTGTGTCTAAGTATACCGACACATATCCCTAAATCTAGATAGGACCCATCCTTCTTGACATCAGCCGGTGATAGGTTGACTACTAGCCTATTTAAGGGGAAGTCATAGCCGCTATTTATGATGGCAGACCTGACCCTCTCCTTGGACTCCTTGACCTCTGTACCAGCCAGGCCTACCACACTAAAATATGGCATTCCCTTGGATATATCGACCTCTATATCAACTATGAGTCCGCCCACACCCATCACCATGCCAGACTTTATTTTATTAATCATATTCCACCTCCTAGAACATAAGCATTTCTTATATGCTTTATTTTTTTTTCATTGTAGTATACCTCAAATACATCAAACCTTGCCCCATACTCAAATAGACTATTCAAGCATATATAATTTTTGGCTACACCTATTATCCTAGCCATCTTTTTTGCATCAACGGCCTGGGCAGGACTACCGAAACAAGTGTTTTTTCTAGTCTTGACCTCACCAAACACCAAAAATCCGTCCTCAATAAATATAATATCTATCTCTCCCCTACTAGTCCTGTAATTCCTATCTATTATTCTGCAGCCTATCTTCTCTAGGTAAATTGCAACTGCCTCTTCTCCTATCATTCCAATTTCATAATTATTCATAAGACATTAAACCCCCTACTAGTGCCTATAGTCTTATGTACTCTTTTTGGAATAAATAAAGTAATCTCCCTTATTATCATAAATAAATTTCACACCAATAGCCTAGAAGTACTTGTCATAAAATTTCAAGACAGAAAAAACCACCTATATATTATGCAATGTAAAAAAGGACCGGTAGTCAAATCATTGACTACCAGTCCAACTTAAACGTCTATTTATTTAGGTTGTATAATATTTAGCGTTGGTGAGAGAAAAAATTCTCTCCCAACGCTAAA
>NZ_JRNB01000033.1 GCF_000758885.1 Peptostreptococcus sp. MV1
GAACGGCACGCTCCGTGGTGTGAGAGGGAGGAGAAAGTCCTCCCTACTCGATTGCTTAGAAAAATTAGTTATCGTGCAGGAGGGATTGAAATGAAGAAAGTTCTGACCATAGCTGGATCTGATTCTAGTGGTGGGGCGGGTATTCAAACCGACCTGAAAACTTTTGCAGCAATAGGCGTCTATGGAATGTCTGCAATCACTGCCATCACTGCCCAAAATACCATGGGGGTAAAGAGGGTAGAGAGGGTATCTGCCCAGATGGTCAAGGACCAGATAAGGGCTGTATTTGAGGATATAGAGGTGGATGCCGTCAAGATAGGTATGCTGGCAGAAATAGATATTATTGAAGCTGTCAGAGATTGCCTGGAGATGTATAGACCCAAGTTTGTAGTCCTGGACCCGGTCATGGTATCGACATCGGGCTTTGACTTACTAAATAGTCAGGCCAAGAGGGCTCTGGTGGATGGTTTGATACCATTGGTTGACCTTATTACGCCAAACCTGGCAGAGGCAGCCTGCCTTTTAAGTATATTTGGTAGCGGTGGATTAGAAATAGATAGTGTAGAAAAAATGGAAGAAGCAGGAAGGATAATTATAGCTCATACGGGTACAAATATCCTGGTAAAGGGTGGTCATCTCTTAGACAGACCATCTGATGTGTTAGTCACTACAAGTGGCCAAGTCTACCACTATGATAATCCAAGAATAAATACCAAAAATACCCATGGCACTGGTTGTACCCTGTCATCAGCCATAGGAGCCAATGCAGCCTTAGGTTATGATTTGGCAGAGGCTGTGTCTAGAGCCAAGGATTTCATAAGTAAGGCGATAGAAAATTCTCTTGATATAGGTAGAGGGTGTGGGCCAACTAATCCTATGGGACAGATATACAAGAAATTGGGTATGGATTAATTTTGTATTTAGCGGGGAGGTGCTAAGCTTGAATAAGGAAAGAATGATAAAAGAGCTCTGTAAGGCGATAGCTGACGTAAAAGAAAAGAAACCCTTGATAGAGCAGGTTACAAATTATGTGACTATAAATGATTGTGCCAATGTAACTCTGGCCATAGGGGCGTCACCTGTAATGGGAGATGGTTATGAAGAAGTCGACCAGATGACCATGATAGCAGATGCCTTGGTCCTAAATTACGGGATCATAAATGGAGAATCCCTAAAAACTATGATAAAGGCTGGTAGGACTGCCAATGAGTACAATATAGGAATAGTCCTAGATCCAGTGGGAGTTGGGGCTACCAAGTTTAGAAATGAGGCCATAGTAGACCTATTAGACCAGGTTCACCAAAGTATAATAAAGGGCAATGCATCAGAGATTATGTCCCTGTCAGGCATGGATACCAAGTCCAAGGGGGTAGATTCTAGTGCTGACAGCCTAGAGGCCTTAGATGCAGCAGTTAAAGTAGCAAGAGACTACAGGTGCGTATGTGCAGTGACAGGTAGGATAGATATAATTACAGATGGTAGGCATATAGTCAAGATTTATAATGAGTCTGATCTCCTATCATATATCACAGGCACAGGCTGTATGATAACTTCTCTAGCAGCCAGCTTTTTGGGGGCAGGAGCTAGTCCCCTAGTCAGTGCGGTGGCTGGTATTTTGACTATGGCGATAGCAGGTGAAGAGGCAGCAGTCAGGGAAAATGAAGAAAATAATGGCATTGCGACCTACAGGGAAGATGTCATGAACAATATATACAGGCTCAACCAGTATTCTATACGTGATATAGCCAAGATAGAGGTAGAAAAGGTTGAATACAAGTACCCTATGTATTTGGTCACTGATGAAATGGCCTGCAGGGGCAAGGATTTTTATGAGTCAGTAGAGGCTAGTATAAGGGGTGGAGCCAAGATAGTACAACTAAGGGAAAAGGATATGTCCACTAGAGACTTCTATAAGAGGGCTCTTAGGCTAAAGGAAATATGTCATAAGCATGGTGTGGCCTTTGTGATTAACGATAGGTTGGATATAGCCATGGCAGTGGATGCAGATGGGGTCCATCTTGGTCAATCAGATATGCCTATTCAGATGGCCAAAAAGATGCTAGGTCATAACAAGATAATTGGTATATCTGCCAAAAATATGGAAGAGGCCCTAGAGGCTCAGGAGTATGGGGCAGACTATATAGGAGTAGGTGCTATATTTGCAACTGATACCAAGAAGGATTCAGCTGTGATATCGCTTGAAACTATAAGGGAAATGACGGGTAGTCTCCATATACCAGTACTAGCAATTGGAGGTTTAGGTCTGGGCAAGCTAGATTATCTCAAGGATACAGCCATTGATGGAATTTGTGTAATTTCAGATATATTAGGGGCTGATGACCCAGAGGATAGGACTAGAAAATTACTTGATGAATACAGGTTCATAGACAAGTAAGGCAGGTAATATATAAGTATAGCAAGTGATATACGTATATAGATAAATAGGATAGAAAATAGAAGTTTTAGCAAATAAGGACCTAGTAAATTTACGATAAGGAAAGTCTAGGCCTTGAAATAATAAATAAAAGAAGCAAGTATTATATATGCAAAGGAGAAAAAATGATGTATAAGACACAGATGGAAGCAGCAAAAAAAGGAATATTGACAGAACAGATGAAGAGGGTAGCCGAGAAGGAATATATGGATCCCCAGTTGTTGATGAAGAGGGTAGCCGAGGGTAAGATCGCAATACCAGCCAATGTAAACCACAAGAGCCTACTAGCAGAAGGTGTAGGTTTAGGCCTTAGCACAAAGATAAATGTAAACCTTGGTATATCTAGGGACTGTCCAGATGTAGATAAGGAGCTGGAAAAGGTAAAGAAGGCAATAGACATGAAGGCGGAGGCTATCATGGACCTATCTTCATTTGGTAAGACAGAAGAATTTAGGAAGAAATTGATAGATATGTCATCTGCTATGATAGGTACTGTTCCTGTATATGATGCAATAGGCTTCTATGACAAGGAATTAAAGGACATCACTGCTGATGAATTTCTTGATGTGGTTAGAAAGCATGCCGAGGACGGTGTAGACTTTGTAACTATTCACGCTGGTATGAATAAGGAAGCGATGAAGATATTCAAGAGAAATAGGAGAATCACAAACATAGTATCAAGAGGTGGTTCACTAATGTATGCTTGGATGGAATTGAATAATGCAGAAAATCCATTTTATGAAAGATATGATGAGTTACTAGATATATGTCAGGAATATGACCTTACACTTAGTCTAGGTGATGCTATGAGGCCAGGCTGTATAGATGATGCTACAGATGCCTGCCAAATTAAAGAATTAACAACTCTAGGCGAATTGACACTTAGGGCTTGGGAAAAGAATGTGCAGGTAATGATAGAGGGACCAGGACATATGGCCATAGATGAAATAGAAGCAAATGTAAAGCTAGAAAAGAGACTATGTCACGAAGCTCCATTCTATGTACTAGGACCAATAGTAACTGATGTGGCCCCAGGATATGACCATATTACATCTGCCATCGGTGGTGCCATAGCTGCAGCAGCTGGTGTAGACTTCCTATGCTATGTAACTCCTGCAGAGCACTTGAGGCTACCTAACCTTGAAGATATGAAGGAAGGGATAATAGCTACTAAGATAGCTGCTCATGCTGCAGACATTGCCAAGAAGGTACCACATGCTAGAGACTGGGACAACAAGATGGCCAAGGCTAGGGCAGACATAGATTGGGATGCAATGTTTGATATTGCAATGGACGAAGAAAAGGCCAGAAGGTATAGGGCAGAATCTACTCCAGAACATAACGATACTTGTACTATGTGTGGTAAGATGTGTTCTATGAGGACAATGAAGAAGATAATGTCAGGAGAAGACCTAAATATCCTAAGAGACTAATTGTAAGTTTGATAAGAAAAGATATACGAAGTGAGAAAATAAGAAAGATAGAAAGTAGCTGCAAATTAAGTACAATATTTTAGCCAATTGTATTTGAAGTATATAAAAAGGGGGTTGTTTACATACAGGCAACCTCCTTCTTGTATGGTAAAAATAAGAAAAATAAAGTGTATTTGCTAAAAGTAAATTCCATATCATGGTGGAATTTACTTTTGCAAGTAACAAAAATAAAAAAATCTTAAAAAAAGTATTGACGTATGTAATATAATTTGGTATAGTACTACTTGTACTTGAGACAGAGGACAGACAAGAAAAACACTTCAAAAAAGAAAATAAAAAAACTTTTAA
>NZ_JRNB01000034.1 GCF_000758885.1 Peptostreptococcus sp. MV1
AAATATTTTAGGGAGTTAGTTGTAATAAAAAAGTCCATAAAAACTTGACACTGTCTTTCTTCATAAGCCATCTTTAAAAATTTTAATTTATGTAGTAAAATATATAAATGGAGGATAAGTCATGAAAAGAGAAAAAAAATATTACACAAACTACAGTAGGAGTAATTCTAAAAAAAGAGACATTCATTTGCCAAAGAGAAAAAGGAGAAAGAGTGCCAGGTTTAACGTGAAAAAGATATTATTACTTTTAATAATAATCGCCTGTGCCGCTGGTTGCTTCAAGTTAATAAATGCTTATAGAAGTAACGAGGAGGCTAAAAATAAGACTAAAATTGAAGAAAATCAAGTACAAGCTGATAAGAAAAAATCACAAAAAGTAATTGGTCAGAAGGAAGATGCCAAAAGAAAATATGGTGTTGATGCTCAAAAAGTTTGGAATGCCTTAAATACTTACGATTATGACAATGGCGGTAAAAAGCAGGTATTCTTGACATTTGATGATGGGCCTTCACTTACAAACACACCTAATATTCTTAAAACTCTTAAAGATAACGATGTAAAGGCTACTTTCTTTGTTATCGGTAAGTCTTTGAAAATGAATGGTGCAGCAGATATATTAAAGCAGGAATATAATGAAGGTATGGCCATAGCCAACCACTCTTATTCCCATGACTACAAATTCTTGTATCCTGGAAGAGTTTTAAATATGGCAAACTACACGTCAGACTTTGATAAGAATGCCCAACTAATCAAAACTTGTCTTGGTTTTGACTTTGAAACTAGGGTTTACAGGTGTCCAGGTGGACAGATTTCTTGGCAAAAGACAGAACCCCTTAATGAATACATGATTAAAAACAACAAGGCTTCTATAGACTGGAACGCCCTAAATAGTGACGCTGAGGGTCCTAAGAAAAATGCCGACCAATTGTACCAACATGCAGTTGAAAGCAGCAAGGGCAAAAATCTCGTAGTCCTACTAATGCACGATACATATGGCAAGGAAGAAACAGCCAAGTACTTAGATAGTATTATCAAATACTACAAGAATGCTGGCTACGAATTTAAAACATTATATTAAAAATAAAGGACCGTCTTTAGGGGCTCTTAATTAGGGATTTATTCCCTTAAAATTTAAGCTTCTTTGTCAACTAGCTTTGATGAATAAAATCCGAAATTTATGCGACAACATCAAGGATACATATAGTATCCTTGATGTTGTCTTTTTTCTTTATGTTGATTGTATAATCAAGTTACAAGTGGGGCTACCACACTTCGAATAGCAAAAAAAAAGAACTCAGGGTCTCCCCCAAGTTCTTTCTTTTTACTTTATTTACTTAGCTCGTTTAAAACTCTATCACTTACCATCCTAGTACCACCAATTGCAATTACCTTTTGGATATTTGCTTTAGCGATATAGTCTTTTAGTGATTTTGGTGCGCTGTTTGCTCTTGTTAATAGGATTGGCATATCTAAGATACCGCCTACTGGTCCTATTACTAGTGCGTCCATCCACTCCACTCCATTTGCTAAGAATATTTCTTTTGAACCGCTGAACTTCTTGTTTGCTATATCAATAGCTGTTTCGTATCTTGTATCTCCTTTTAATCTTTCTACTACTGTTGGTAGTGAAGCTTCTAGAGATCTATTTACAGTTGCGTATCCACCTGCTATTGTTACTTTGTTTATAGCTAGTTCTGTTATAGCATCTTTAATTGATTTTGGTAAGTTGTTTGCTTTTACTAGTAGTATTGGGTAACCTTCTCTTGATGCGTAAGGTGCTACTGCTAGTGCGTCTGCAAATACTTGTCCTGATGCTACTACTGCATGTCCAAGTTTTCCTGTTATTCCTACTACTCTTCTTGCAACTTGTGCTGAAGTTTCGTATCTGTCTTTACCGTAGATTCTTTCTACTGTATCTTTATCAAATTTAGCTAATTCTTTCTTAACTGCTTCTGATACTGATGCGTTTCCACCTACGATTATTACATCTTTTGCTCCAAGTCTTTGAATTTCTGCCGCTACTCTAGGGTCAAGCTTATGAGTATTTGTTAGTAGGATAGGTGCCTTTAATAGCTTAGATAATACTGATGCTGTCATTGCGTCAGGGAAATCTTTGCTATCTACTACAATTACTGTGTTCGCTTGTCTAAAGTATTTCTTAGAAATTTCTATTGCTGTTTCAACTCTGTCCTTGCCATTAGCTCTATCAGTTGTTCTATTTGAAGAGTCTTCTGTAGTTCTACCAGGTTTTCGAGTTGTACCACCTGTAGTTGGTTTTGCTTCATATGTTGCTGTATAGCTTGTTGTTGTAATTTGTGTTGTATCTGTTGGTACTACTGGGTTCCAAGCTTTGAATTTCTTTGTTGCATCTGTTGGA
>NZ_JRNB01000035.1 GCF_000758885.1 Peptostreptococcus sp. MV1
CGAACGGCACGCTCCGTGGTGTGAGAGGGAGGAGAAAGTCCTCCCTACTCGATTATAAGGTTAATTGAGTAATAGTTGAAGTAAAGCATATAGTATTTTATGAAAGGAAGAAGAGATGGCAAGACATTTATTTACATCAGAATCAGTAACAGAAGGGCATCCTGACAAACTTTGTGACCAGGTATCAGATGCGATACTAGACGCCATAATTGAAAAGGATCCAAAGTCTAGAGTAGCTTGTGAGACTACAGCTACAACAGGATTAATATTGGTGGCAGGAGAGATATCTACAAATGCCTATGTAGATATTCCGAAGATAGTTAGAGAGACAGTAGAAGGCATAGGATATGTAAGAGGTAAGTTTGGATTTGATGCTGAAAACTGTGCAGTAATCACAGCTATAGATGAACAGTCAAATGACATAGCTATGGGTGTTGATGAAGGTTTGGAATCAAAGGAAGGAGAAAATATAGAAGATGAGATAGAAAAGGTTGGTGCTGGAGACCAGGGTATCATGTTTGGTTTTGCCTGCAATGAAACTCCAGAGCTAATGCCATTACCAATATCTCTAGCTCACAAGCTATCAAGAAAGCTTACTGACGTTAGAAAGTCTGGCGAATTGGCCTACTTAAGACCAGATGGTAAGACTCAGGTAACTGTTGAATATGAAGATGACAAGCCAGTGAGAGTACACACTGTATTGATATCTGCCCAGCATGACCCTGAAACTACAAATGACCAGATTAGAAAGGACCTTATAGAAAAGGTAATAAAGGCTACAATACCAGCAGAATTATTGGATGATGAAACACTATACTACATCAACCCAACAGGTAGGTTTGTAGTAGGTGGACCACATGGAGATACTGGCCTAACAGGTAGAAAGATCATCATAGATACATATGGTGGATATTCTAGACACGGTGGCGGTGCCTTCTCAGGTAAGGACCCAACAAAGGTAGACAGGTCAGCTTGTTATGCGGCTAGATATGTTGCCAAGAATATAGTTGCAGCAGGCCTAGCAGACAAGTGTGAGATAGAGCTTGCCTATGCTATAGGTGTGGCTAGACCACTATCAATATTTGTAGATACATTTGCCACAGGA
This sequence comes from Peptostreptococcus sp. MV1, assembly GCF_000758885.1. Taxonomy (GTDB): domain Bacteria; phylum Bacillota; class Clostridia; order Peptostreptococcales; family Peptostreptococcaceae; genus Peptostreptococcus. The sequence continues at coordinate 1,106 of NZ_JRNB01000035.1, forward strand.
AAGTTATCTAATGAGAGATTAGTTGAGATTGTAAGAGAGAACTTTGACCTTAGACCAGGTGCTATTATCAAGAACCTAGACCTACTAAGACCAATTTACAAGCAGACAGCTGCTTATGGTCACTTTGGTAGAACTGATATAGATCTACCATGGGAAAGAACTGACAAGGTTGATGTTTTGAAGGCCTACCTATAGGTCTAACTGAAAATACACCTATAGACTTATGGCTATAGAGTGATTATAAATGGAATATGAGGGGTTGACTGCTTGGTCAGCCCTTTCTTGTGCCTAAAAATAGACAGCGAGGTTTTTTTCATATATAATTGAGATGGAAAGATTTACCAAAATTGCAATATCAATTTGTACACTTTTTTGTCCTTCCTGCCAAAATA
>NZ_JRNB01000036.1 GCF_000758885.1 Peptostreptococcus sp. MV1
CTATGAGGTTCGTCGGCAACTACGCCCTACGTGGACTTTCACCACAGACTGACGGTATGCCCGTCATACATAAAAAAGCATATACCATTTGGTATATGCTCAATAATCCTTATATATTTCTTCCTACGTTGGCATTATCCAAATCAGGTTCAAGGGTCAAGGCTCACATCCTTTTCTCAGCCGATCTATCAGCTCCCCCTTATATTTAATTTTCTAAACCTATAATATCATAAAGATGTCCTTATGACAACAAAAGTATAAATATTACTTGGTTTATCTTATAACAAACCAGCCAGTATAGGTACAGTCAAGACACTGATTACAGTCGTCAAAAATACACACTTAGATGAAAATTCTATACTAGTATTGTATCTCTCAGCCATAATGGTAGTAAAGGCTGGTGCTGGTAGTGCCGCTGTAAAGAACAGTATTGCCAATGGCAAATTGTGGTTGGCCTGGATACCTAAACCTTTAAATATAGCAACTATTATTAGAGGAAGAATTACCATCCTGACCATTGTCAGCCTATAGGCTTCCTTATCTGTGAACATATTCCTAACATCATACCTAGATAGAGACATACCTACTACCATCATAGACAAAGGTACAGTCAGGTTGGCTACATATGTGACCAAGGTCAAAACCGGCTTTGGAACTGGTATCTGTAGAAAAAATATAAACATACCTATTACCACGGCGATATTCTGCTTTGTAAATATAATATGTCTCAACCTAACATGTTCTTTTAGGTTATAGTTTAATGTTATAAACTTTATACCTATAGAGAATATCAAGACATTCTGTACTATATTACCCATGGCCATCAAGAAAAGACCATCATTACCATAAAGTGCATACATCAAAGGATAACCTACAAAGGCATTGTTTGAAAATACCATAGAGAATATCCAACTGCCTGCCTTTTTCGGGTCTACCCTCAAGACCTTGGTAGCATAAAAAGATAGGGCTGACATAAATAGCTGGAATAATAGTATAGCTAACATTACCCTAAAAGCATCACCCAATAATCTGGCATCAAATGGCCTAACCATAGATAGGGCTATCGTACATGGCATACTTACGTCTACCACTAGATTTGTCAAATCATTAATAGATGAGTGCGCTACTACTTTTTTTACACCTATTAGGTAACCCAAAAATAGAAGCATAAACAATATTAGAACATTTGTAAAAACTACTTGCAATAAAAAAACTCCTCTCTTCTCTTAAAATCACCATAGTAGTATACCATATATGGTCTTATAGATAAACACTAATATTTATTTGTTCTACGCTACCGCCTTTAAGTTCATTGTAAATAGTAGTTCTTGACCTGTTCAAATATCTAGCAATAGAGGATATAGAGCAGCCTAATTTAATCATCAATATCAAAGGATTTGTATTAACCCTATTAAAAAGTATTTTTACAGTCTGA
>NZ_JRNB01000037.1 GCF_000758885.1 Peptostreptococcus sp. MV1
TGTAATCTCTATTTTTTATTTCAAAAACTCCATACTTATTTTACACTATCATGAAGAAAAGTATTAAATTATTATAAAATTTTTATAAATTTCTTTATGAATATAGACAAGGCAATAGATATGATGTATTATATGTTGAGATATGTAGATATGAATCAATTTGAAATGTGAGGTGTTGAAATGAAGCGGTTTAAGTGTAAAGAGTGTGGTTATATTCATATTGGAAACGAGGCTCCAGAAGTATGCCCAGTGTGTGCCTATGATAAGAGTGTCTTTGTAGAGATGGATCAAGTTGTTGAAGGTCAAAAAATCAATTATACTTTGATAGAGGATTTGGATGATATTTCTATAAAGATTTTAAGACAGTTGATAGATTCTACGTCTAGGTTGGCAGCAGTTGCATCTGCTATGGCCAAGAGTGCTTTTATGGAGGATGATTTGGAGAAAGAAGAGTATTTTAATAATATTGCCTTGGAGTTATTAGACCAGGCAGCTATATATATGATCTATTCAGGTGAATTTTTGGAGGTTTCATCTGGTGCAAATAAGCTTGAACTAGAGAAGAAGCTGGAAAATGAAATGAATAAAGTCGACAAGTTCATTGAGTCAATATCTGATATGGACCTAACTGAGGTTGTGGATGTTCTAGAAGATAATAAGAAAAATTTAAAGGCATTGATGATTTAGCTAGTGGCTAGGGGAGGAAATAATGAGTCAAGTTAGAGATAGGTTTAGTGAGCATCCTTCTTTGAGGTTTGCCACTATGATACTGGGACTGAGTATTTCGGCGGTAGGTGTAAATGGTTTTTTACGTCAAGCCCACCTTTTAAGTGGAGGTGTAACAGGATTTGCAACTGCTATAAACTACTTAACTGGTATAAATGTTGGTATAGGAACCTTTATACTAAATATACCGATTTTTTTGTTGGGATTTATATATTTAAAGAAGGAATTCTGTATACTTAGCTTATTTAATATGATGATATATTCCCTAATACTTGGTTTGACCCAAGATGTAGGAACTATTATACCGATTGATGATATGTTTTTGCAGACTATATTTGGCGGATTTTTAAATGGTATTGGTATAGGCCTTGTCTTTAGGGCTAGGGCATCTACTGGTGGTACGGATATAATCGCTGCAATATTGAAAATGAAGAAAAATATTGAAATAAAAGATACCAGCTTTGCTTTTAATGTGATAGTCGTAATGGTTGGAAGTATATTGTTTAGCCTTAGGTTGGGACTGTATACCCTAATAGGTTTTTACATTAGCTCCTTGGCTCTTGGATTTATTAAGGATGCTATGAACTATCAGAAGTCGCTGATAATTATATCTGAGAAGCCAGACTTGATAGCTGATGATATTATGAAGGCAATGATAAGAGGGGTAACCTTTATACATGCAGAGGGTGCCTATACAGGAGCAAGTAAAAAATTAATCTATACTATAGTATCTTCAAATGAGATACCTAAAATTAAGGAGATAGCCTTTAAAATTGACCCAAGGGCATTTATAACTATCAATGATATCACAGAAGTCAAGGGTAGGGGATTTAAGTCTAAGGACCTATAATATTTTAAGGCTTGTCTGTGGATAAAATCCTTTTAAAATATTAAAAAATATTATATAATTAGTATAGATGTCTATTGAACGGAGGGGTTAGTTTGAGTATATCAAATAATTATGTAGAATTGTATACCAGTTATATAAATGAAATTGATGATATAAAGAAGAATTTAAAGTTATTTAAAATAAAGAAGAGCAATGCCTTGAAAAAGGGAATATTTGCTAGTGATGAAGAAGTCTATGAGCTAGAAAAACTTTTATTGGGGGAACCTTCTGATAAGATAAAGGAGAGGTTGGCTGCCAATAAGGAGGAAGAGATATATATCGAGTCCAAAAAGGAAGAGCTGGTTAAAAATGAAAATTTAGCGGATATAGTTGGCTTCCTTGATGATAGCGAAGAAGATAGGTTGAATTTGGCTAGAGAAAATGATATGGTTCAAATTTATAAATTCTCTAATGGAGATATGTATATTGGTAGGCTTTTGGACGGCAAGATGATAGGTGTTGGTTCATATATATTCCAACCTGATGAGAGCGATGACTCAAGTATTAATACTGAATATATAGGTAATTTCTCCAATGGAGTCAGAGAAGGTAGAGGGTCCTTTACTTTTTCTAATGGAAATGAGTATGTAGGTAACTTCAAGGATAATAAGAGTAGTGGAATTGGCCGCATGAAGTATAACAATGGAGATGAATATCTAGGGAATTGGATTGATGGCAGAAAAGAAGGACTAGGTATCTATACTTGGAGTGATGGCTATATATTTATTGGCGATTTTAAGGATGGTAAGATGGATGGAAAGGGTTCATGCTTTAACTCAAAGGGAGAACTCATCTATGATGGTGAGTGGAAACTAGGTCAGATACATGGTAAGGGCAAGTATATCTGGAATAGGAACAAGTGGTATGAAGGCGATTTCCAGCAGGGAGAAAAGCATGGCGAAGGAACTTTCTATTTAAATGGAGATCCTGTTTATCAGGGTACTTGGAAATTTGACAAGCCATCTATATTTGATAAGTCATTTGAAGATATTATAGCAGCTATGCTATAGGTATACTTTTGTAAGTCAAAGGATATCCTAGTTTTTAGGGTATCCTTATTTTATGTATGACGGGCATGCCGTCAGTCTGTGGTGAAAGTCCACGTAGGGCGTA
>NZ_JRNB01000038.1 GCF_000758885.1 Peptostreptococcus sp. MV1
GACTTTGAAAGCATTTTTGTTACCATCAACGCTATATATTATAGAACCAAGATATTTTCAAAGATTTTGAAAGTATCTTTTTATTTTTGCCTATAAATAAATAGAAAAGGTATTTTTGGAAATGATATTTTGACTTAATAGTAGGAAGAGGCAGGAGAGTATAAAAAATGAAGTGGCAGAGATTAGTTTTTAAAGATAAAAGCAGAATGATGAGGATTCGTATAAGTCCCCGATACCAAAGGGATACTTCATGTGAAAATCATAGATATGATGCCTACCTAGCCACAGAATTTGTATTTACACTTATAATTTTTTCTGTTGCCCTCTATGTGTTTTCATTTTTTATAATGAATGTGGCTGGCCTTGAAAATAAATTATCTGAAAGAGATAGGATAGACTATATTATGCAAATGGCTATGGTTGATGAAAGGTCTTATGTGAAAAATTACAAGGGGGATATAGCTAACTTTGATTTAGAATCGTCAAAAAAAATAGAGGGGGGACATTTATTGGTTAAGAGAAATTTTATAGATAAAAAATTTGGTTGGGTAGAATCGGAAATTAGGGTGGTTGGAAAGCCTCTTGAAAAGTCTATTAAAATACATACAATTATAGGGGTTGATTAGCTTGAGATATAGGACTAGTTTAGGTAAAAAAAGTACTGAAATAAGGGGAATAAGAAGAGGGGCATTATCTGTAAATGTAATACTCGTATTTATGTTTTTAGTATCTCTGGTACTATTTTCTATGCCCTTGTATAGACAGCTTGCCTACTTTAATAGGGACTATGATAGCTTATACAGACATGACTATGATTTAGCGTCAATAGAGAGGGCCTTTATGGTCAATGCCTATTATGCTATAGAAGAAGCCTATGATAAGAGCAAGGATTCTCAGGAGTTTGATAAGTTGGTATCTAGAGAGAATACAGACTTCTATAGGGACTTGATAGGGCAAAAATACGTCAAATCACCGCATACATTGTATGAATTGATAACCGGGGATGGTGGTTATTATGAAATAGTAAAAAAAGAAGGATATGTGGAATTTTATGTAAACTATTATTATGAATACAAGAGCATAGATAGGTGGAAGAGAAAAAAATACAGACTATATTCTCCTTTTAAAAGGTTGGGAATAGACAAATCAAACAAAGAAAAATTGGAAGTAAAAGATATTAAAAGTCTATTTATAGAGCTTGCCTAGGACTGATTATTTTATGAGTGTGTGTTTGTGGGGGTAGTAATGAAAAAGTATAAGGGATTCACTTGTGTAGAGTTGGTAGTTGCTATATCTATTTTGGCGGTTGTAATGTCTTTGTCTATAGTAAAATTAAATAGCTATGGTTTGACCTTTGATGCTACGGTAGTCAAACTGAAAACAGATATTAGGAGGATAATTGCCAAGGCAGAAGATGACTACCACTCTTATAGTGTTAGCTTTTATAAGGGATATTATACTATAGGTAGGGACAATAAAAGACTGTCCAAAATAGTCTTAGATGAACATACCTACGTGCTAGGGTCTGGCAAACTGGAATTTAGGGGCATAAAAAGAATGGGTGCACCAGGCAGAGGGGGAAGTATATATGTATTTAATGATATAACAAAGAAACTAGAGAGGATAACCTATATGCCTGCTAGTGGCAGGGTCACATCCTATGAGGATAACTACTATACAAAAAAAGATATAATAGATGGTAAGATTTCACGTTTGAGGTAGTATTTTTTATGTAAAATATATAAGTTCAGCTACTGGTGTTGATATTTATTGAAAATTTTAAGAATAGGTCTGGAGGAAGACAATGTTTTTGAGGTCGAGATTGGTATATTCTGGCAATGGGTCTGAGTTAAAGACAAGTAGAGCATATATAATGGTTGAAGTGATGGTTTATTTAATGATAGCGAGTTTGTTACTAGTGTCAATACTTGTAGTTTTTAAGTCGTCCTTAAATATAAAGGCCAGTATAATTAACAAAATAGAGATGAGGGAAATTGCATCTGTAGTTGAGGATAGAATAAGATATGAAATCAACAATAGTATAGGTATTACCCGTATATGGGGTGCAAGTGGAAATAATATAGATTATAAAAATATAAGGAAAATGGAGTATAGGGCTTATGGAAAGTTGCAAAAGGAAGTTGCATATACTAAATATATATCTGTAGAAGGAGGAAATATTTACGTTTGCTATAGCGATAATAAAGGAAAATATCAGATAGGTAGGCATATCGAAGGTATGAATATAAGTGAAAAAGAAGATTATGTAAAATTTAATATACGTTTTAAAATAGATAAAAATAGTTACACAAAAGACTTTATTGTACTTAAAAAAATATGAAAATAAAATAATTTATCAACTCTATTGACAGTATAGACAAATGAATATACAATAAAAATATAAGTTGTTTCTATTCCAAATATAAACAGCAAATAATAATTTATACGGAGGTAAGTATGAAGATTAAAGAGAGTGGTTTACTTAAAAAGGGACTAACAAGTATTTTAGCGGCAACTTTTATAGCTGTTGCTGCAACAGTGCCATCTTCTGCACTATGGAAAAATTATAGGCCTTATGGTGGCTTTGATGGAGGTTGGAAAAGATTTTATGGGGTTAATAGGATTAAGACTTCAGAATACACTGCAAACTCACTTAATCCACATAAAAATGCGTCAGATGTATATCAATTGACTGAAGACAAGGCTGTACCAACGGTGTTGATTAATCAAAATAGTTTTCAGGATGGATTAAGTGCTTATAACTTATGTAGGGCATTTAATGCAAGATTATTATTAACAAAAGCTGATTATGCTAATATAGGATTAATTAAGAATTATTATAAGAGTAAAACAATTTATATACTAGGTAGTGAAAAGGAGATATACGCTTCTACTGAAAAGTATATAAAGAAATATATACCTAAAGCCAAGGTAATTAGAATAGGTAATGCAAGTGCTTATGGCAGAAACCTTGCTACTATAAAGATGGCAGGATTTACAAATCTTGCAGTTGCTGATGGTAGAAAATTCCCGGATGCTTTGACAGCTTCAGGCTTGTGTCACAACAAGAATTTGGGCTTGATGTTGGTAGATGGGTCTAAGTCTTACAAGCTACCAGCTGGAACTAGTGTAACTTATACTATAGGTGGTAGTGATTCAGTTGCCCAGGAAGGTGGAACTAGGATAGCCGGTGTAGATAGGTATGAAACAGCTAAGGAAGTAGCTAGAGTTGCTGAGGGTTATTATAATATATTATTTGTAGATGGTAGAAAGTTCCCTGATTCAATCAGTGCGATTAACTTAGTTAAACCTAGAAATTGTATTGTAATGCCTATATCAGATACTAGGGATAATAGCGATATGAAGGAATTCTTGTCTCTATTACCGGAATCACTTGATGAGCCTGGTCAGTGGGATATAGAGAAGTCTGGTTATGCAATAGTAATAGGTGGTCACAACTCACTTAAGGATGAGACTATAATCAAGATGCTATACCCATCAAAGGGCTTGAGCTAGAAATTTATTACATTAGGATTAAATAATAGTTATATTTGACTAGGACAAAAGGGATTAATCAACAGATTAATCCCTTTTATATGTATGACGGGCATGCCGTCAGTCTG
>NZ_JRNB01000039.1 GCF_000758885.1 Peptostreptococcus sp. MV1
TGGACTTTTTTATTACAACTAACTCCCTAAAATATTTGACCTATTAGATCCTATGCCTTTTATTAAAATTCTTGTAGCTGAGGAGCCATCGAAGATGAATTTTTCCTTATCGAAGATACTCCAATTAAGTTTTTCATTTGTCTTATTGACGCAGTCCCTGTATTGTTCATTTTCAGTGTTGCTATAAATACTAGAATCAATTTTATTACCATTTTTCTTATACACCCTCAAAACACTTAATTTGCCAAGAACCTCCTTGCTCCATCCCATTGGATTTCTACTAAACCTCTCGGATAATACATGGCTCACCTGGCCCTCTGTACAGCTTCCTGGAATGTCTAAAGTGTATCTATTAACAATACCTTCCCAGTTATTTATAATGTAATTACAGGCATTACAGCACCTATTTTGAACCCTTTCATCTTCAATGTCACTGCAAAGTTCACTCATATACATTATCGCTTCATCTTTACAATTTGATTCAATTAACCTTTCTATTTTTTTTATGCAGCTTGGACTTTTAGCATTTTTTATAATTTTAAGGTACTTTTTTATATGAAAGCCATCAGTTGCAACTACTTTACAATCATAGTCTTCGAGTCCCTTTTTTATCCACCTACCTCCATCCGCATGTATATATATTTTTTTAATTTCATCAACATCATAATTTTCAACGATATATTCATCCACTTTTTTCCACAGAATACTTGTATCAAAACCACTATCTACAATATGGTACGGGTTTATAGTCCTTCTGCGAGACTTAGATACATTTTCCGTACCTTCCGTAATTGTGACTAAAGGTACTATCTGACAGGACCTTCCCTTGTTCTTATTTGGCTTTTGCAGATGCACATGGTCTTCATCTGCGTATATATGAAGCTCTTTTAACAACTTCTTTTCAGCTACAACCATTGATTTGTCAGTATCTAAATTAGATTTTAAAATAGCATTTCTAACACTTTGTCTGCTAATATTAGGAAGTCCAACCAAGTTTTTACTTTTTTCATATGAATTATCGATAGCTTTGTCTACAAGATCAGCCTTAACATTTTTACATATCCTCTCATATGGTTCTATACCAAATATACTATCTATGGGTTTTACGTATACGTTTTCGACCCTATTGAAGTATATATCTCGACTATACTCTAGTTCACCTAAGCATGTAATAACCTTACGGTCAACGTCTTTTTCTTTTATAACCAATCCCTTTGACTTCCTATCTTTCTTTTGATTACGCATTTCAAGATTTACATATTTAATATATTCCTCAACTATGCTCAAACATGTATTATTGCTTTCTTCTCGTATCTGTGGCGTTATAATATCCAAACTAAGATTTTTACTTTCTTTTAGAGTTTTTAATACTTTTTCCACCATATTTATGCATATTTGTTGTATAATAGTTTCCATAGAGATTACACCACCTTTGTTTGTTTTTTTTGTCAAATATATTTTAACACAAGAGGTTGTAATCTCTATTTTTTATTTCAAAAACTCCATACTTATTTTACACTATC
>NZ_JRNB01000040.1 GCF_000758885.1 Peptostreptococcus sp. MV1
GCCCTACGTGGACTTTCACCACAGACTGACGGCATGCCCGTCATACATAAAAAAGCGATCGGAGTTTTTCTTTTCCAATCGCTGATACTCTTGCTATTTAGTTTTCCTTAGTGGGACTTCTTATCCTTACCATCTTTCCTCCTGATTTTGAGTAATAAAAAAGCAGCAAATCTATGTTCGTTAGACTTACTGCACTCTTGTAATAACCGTTTCTCTATTTAATTTTGCTTTCCCTTTTCGCTTGATATATTCCTCAATATCAAAGGCATTTTTCTTATTAAAATCTTCAAGTAACTTGTAATTCTTATGCTTTGTAATATCGAATTTGTCTGACAAAAACGGTCTGACACCTCTAAGCTGAAAGATACATTTACTGCCATCCATAACCGTTATCTCATCTTGACTCATCAGTTCCTTACCTGTCTTTTGATAATTCAATCCATAACTATTGGCATTGGAGCGTGTTTCCGATGTGTTATACAGGTCTATGGTTTCTTTTCCCAATGTTTCAGATAGCTCTTTTAGAGTTGTTTTCTCCTTTCCACCCAAGAATAGCGTACTATCACAGTTACCTACAATCGTATCTGCATTGTCCTTGTAGATTGCCTTTAGCTGAGATTGTGCCTGCAAGATAATACTTGCTGAAATTTCTCTTGAACGGATTGTCGCTATTAACTTCTCAAACTTCGGAATTAAGCCGATATTGGCAAATTCGTCAAGCAAGCACCTTACATGAACAGGTAATCTTCCCCCGTACTCGTCATCTGCCTTATCGCAAAGTAAGTTAAATAGCTGTGAGTACATGATAGACACCACAAAGTTAAAAGTATCATCTGTATCAGAGATAATAACAAAGAGTGCTGTCTTTCTATCTCCAAGTGTATCAAGCTCAAGTTCATCTTCTTTCATCAAGTCCCTAAGCTCTTGAATATCAAAAGGAGCAAGCCTTGCACCACATGAAATAAGAATAGACTTTGCTGTTTTTCCTGTAACAACTTGTCAAGGACTTTCTAATCATTTTTATCGACTTTTTG
>NZ_JRNB01000041.1 GCF_000758885.1 Peptostreptococcus sp. MV1
TTGATGGTAACAAAAATGCTTTCAAAGTCGTAAGACTAAGAGGGTTGATGTTACTATCAGCGCTATTATTTTTCTTGTGTATAAATTATTTTAGAACATTGATTAAAGTAATTGAAATAATTTTCAATATAATATATAATATAGCTGAATTTGATTACAGTGTATGATTTTATTTTCTGTTACTTGGGAGGTGACTTATGAAAAAACGTATAAAATTTTTATTGGCGGCCATTTTGATTGTGATTGTAGGTCTTTTAGTTTTTTTTAGCATTGAGTCCAAAAGTAAGATAAGCCAAGATGATGAAATTAAGATTAAGCAAACCACTGAAAACTTTATAAAGACTGATTTCTCCAGCCTGAGGGGTAGTAATGACTTTTCTACAGTTGGAAATGACAAATTCAAGCAATATCTGAAGGCTAGAAATGATATTAAGAAAGTCTATGCAGAACTTGTAAAATCGGATTCTCAAAGTAAAAAGATAGACTACAAGTTTAAATACCTAGAGATTGCAAGGGCAGGTAAATATGTCAAAGTCGATGTAGATGTAAGTGAGATTGGATTAGAGCCAATAGTTGTTTCGGATGGTAAAAAGAGCAAAACTACTCACAGTGGTACTAGCAACCATTCTATCCTCTATCTTGCCAAAATAGGAAATGAATTTAAGGTTATGTCTGCAAGGAGAGATACTGAGGCTGACCTCATTGACGATGAGTTTAATGCAAATAAAGAGCTTGGTTTTGAAGATGGCTTTGAAGACAATGATGACTTAACCAGCAAAAATTTAAAAAAATTGATGGACAGAATGGAAGAACGCAAGAAGAAAATAGTTGAGTATTATAAAAAAAATAAATAAAGATTAAACAAGGTCCAGCACTCAACCAAAATTCCAAGAGTGCAGATATAAATATTCAAGTAACAATAAGCATAAATCAAAAAAGGAACCCAACAATTAGCGTTAAAATGCCAGTGAAAAAGTCTCAGTAGTTTAATAAAGCAAAATAAGGTCCAGCACTCAACCAAAATCCCAAGAGTGCAGATATAAATATTCAAGTAACAATAAGCATAAATCAAAAAAGGCGTAACACTCATTTTCCTAGTAGAGAGAGTGTACGCCTTTTGATTTATGCAATTATCAACTCGAAATTTATACTAAATGTAGTACATGGAGCCCTCAGCAAGCATTCTTTCGCTCAAGTTTATGACCTTGGAGCTCGAGTTTTTGATCTTTACTATCTTACCAGGTATTCCCACAACTGTAGCTCCATTAGGAACGTCATGTAGGACTACACTGTTGGCACCGACCTTGACCTCATTTCCAAGTGTCACAGGACCGAGCACCTTGGCTCCTGAGCCTATTATCACGTCATTACCTACTGTAGGGTGCCTCTTGCCTGTGTGGTTTCCTGTACCACCTAGAGTGACTCCCTGGTAGATTGTGACCCTATTACCGACCTCGGCAGTTTCCCCTATTACTACACCCATACCATGGTCAATCATGATACTATGACCTATAGTAGCCCCTGGGTGGATTTCTATACCAGTTAGAAACCTAAAGAGCTGTGATACCAGTCTGGCTAGGAATGTAAGCCCTATATTGCTCAGGGCATGGGATATACTGTGGCCTATTAGGGCATGGACAGAAGGATATATGATAAATACCTTCAGCCTATTCAAAAATTTTATGTTACCTCTGCTAGAAGCAGGGTCATTAGCTATAATATAATCAATGTTCTTTATAAATTTCATCTACATCACCATCTCAATCTCAAACATAATAACTCGGTGACGCCCGATTAAAATATACCCACCGACATGTACTTGTCAGCACCGTCTGGAGCAACTGTTACAACCTTCTTGCCTGGGAACTCTCTTGCCAATCTCTTGGCTGCAGCTATGTTGGCACCTGCTGATATACCTAGTAGTAGGCCTTCATCATTGGCTACCTGTCTAACCATATCATAGGCTTCATCATTAGAAACCAAGATAACTTCGTCAACCACATCAGCAAAGTAGTTCTTTGGTACGAAGTTTGCACCAATTCCCTGAATCTTGTGTGGTCCAGCCTGGCCCTGTGTAATCATTGGAGAGTCTGTTGGTTCGATTCCGTATACCTTGACGTTTGGGTTCTGGTCCTTTAGGTAAGAGCCTATGCCAGATACAGTACCACCAGTACCTATACCAGCTACAAATATGTCTACATCCTTTAGTTCAGCATATATCTCTGGACCAGTTGTCTTGTAGTGGTAGTCAGGGTTGTCCTTGTTGTCGAACTGGCCTAGGGACTTGTAGTCGCCAGTAGCTAGTAGTTCGTTCATCTTGTCAATAGTTCCCTGCATACCCTTATCAGCCTCTGTTAGGATTAATTCAGCCCCGTATGCCTTGATTAGACTTCTTCTCTCGACGCTCATTGACTCAGGCATGATGATAGTGACCTGGTAGCCCCTGCTCTTACCAATCATGGCAGTAGCAATACCTGTGTTACCACTAGTAGCCTCTACTATCCTGTCACCAGCCTTTAATAGGCCTTTTTCCTCTGCACCAAGTATCATACCTAGGACTGCACGGTCCTTGATAGAACCGCCTGGGTTCTTGTTTTCCAACTTTACAAATACATTTTCATCTATCTTTTCCAAATTTACAAGTGGTGTATTTCCTATTAATTCTATTACGTTCTTTTTCATTTTAATTTCTCCTTATCTTATCTGTTGTTTCCAGCGATTATTGCTAGTTTTTGTCTTATAATTCTATTTGGTTTAAGACACTATAATCCTTCTGTGGGAGAGAGTAGCCCTCCCTATTATCTTATGAAATAACTGGCCTATTTATTTACCAGTTATTTGGGTTAGCAATTACAACTACAGCAACAACAGCAAGAGATGCCTCCAAACGCAGTGAATATGAAATTTTTTGTCTGTCTACTTTTCATTTGAACATCTCCTTTACCTTATTTGGCAATCAATAAATAGAAATTTAATTGATAGAACCTTTTTATTCTAATATTTTTAATAAACCATATATTACCCAGTTGAAATATCGTTAAAAGTCATTTGAAAATTTAATTCCGATTAATTTACTAGGGATTAATAAATATTGTATACCAATAGGAAGCGTTTGTCTAGATAAATAGCAAAAAAAGTCAATTGATAAAATATTCGAAAAATTTTATCTGTCACTAGAAATAAATATGAGTATGAGGTATAATTGTTTTTAAATTATGAATATAGAAGAGGTGTTATTTATGGAGCTCAAGTCCCTAAAGAAAAAGTTCAAGGACAAGAAGTTAAGTAGCTTTGTTTGACGGGATAATTGGCAAGAATTAAGTGATTTTGAGAGGTCCTTGATAACATAGAACAAGCTATAAAAGATAATTAAGGGGGATTTTTTATGTCTATAGAAAAGGTAAGAGAGTATTTTGATCAGTTTGGAATGAAGGAAAGGGTACTAGAGTTTGACCAGTCAAGTGAGACTGTTGAGCTAGCTGCCCAGGCTGTTGGTTGTGAACCCAAACAGATAGCAAAGACGATGTCTTTTTTAGTTGGTGAGGACCCAATTTTAATATGCCTAGCAGGTGATGCCAAGATAGCAAATGCCAAGTACAAGAAACAGTTTGGAACAAAGGCCAAGATGATTTCCTTTGATGATGTGGAAGAGTTGATAGGCCACCAGGTTGGTGGAGTTTGTCCATTTGCAATCAAGGACAATGTAATGGTATATTTGGATGAGTCTCTGAAGAGGTTTGAAACAGTATTTCCGGCAGCAGGTAGTGGTAATTCTGCAATAGAGCTAACTATACCGGAGCTGGAGAAGTATTCTAACTTTGCAGGATGGATAGATATATCCAAGGACTGGGAGTAATATAAAACCGAAAATGGCTGCATATATAGCCAAGGATTGGGACGAGGATATATAAAATATATTGCTTGTCAGTAATGTATTAAAAATAAACATAAGTATAAATTAAAGGGTGTCAACATATTCTAATAAAAGATGTTGGCACCCTTTTTGTATGATTTATTCGAGCTTAAATCTATAAATCTAGCTAGAAAAATAGGGCAGAAGGGGCAGGGTTTCCGTTATAATTGTCTTTCGTATGCTGGTATAATTTCTATAAGGATATCCATTCCCTTCAATGTTTATATTTATTTAAGCATTTACTGGTGGTGTATAGACCCTAGTAGCCAATTCATCATCAATCATAAATAGGTTAGTCTCATTGCTGCCAGCTCTCTTAATCTTCTTAACCAAATTAGTAAAGTTTTCCTCTTCCTCGACCTGTTCATCGACAAACCATCTCAAGAAGCTCATAGTAGCATGCTCCTTTTCTTCAAGGGCTATGTTGGCTATTTCGTATATTCTCCTAGTGACTTCCTGTTCGTGCTTTAGGCCTTCTTCAAAGATGTCTAGTAGACCATTGTAGACCTCTCTTGGCCTGTCTATAGCCTCTAGGACAACCCTACCACCCTTTTGGAATATATAGTCGTACATTTTTCTAGCGTGGTCTAGCTCTTCCTGGGCCTGAATCTTAAAGAAGTTTGCTGCTCCTGAAAAATCCAAGTCTTCAGCATAGGCAGACATAGCTAGGTATGTGTAGGCTGAATAAAATTCAAAGTTAATTTGTTCGTTGATTGCTTTTTCTAAATTCTTACTTAACATTAGAACACCTCTTTCTTGCTTAAAAGCATACTCTTACATATATTGTATACCAAAATTGTCAAGATGGTAAGTAATATTTTATATATTTCAAATATGAACCACCTACAAATATAGGAGATAGACTCTTTGAAAAAGCTTATAAAATTAAGCTATAAAAAAATGTTTTAAAGTGGTGGAAATTAATACTAGTATACTATAAGGTTTAATAATAGCTAGGCATGAAAAATGGTTAAGATTTTAATATATAATTTGTTTTAGAACTGCGTTTCCATAATGGATGGGCAGTTCTTCTTTTTGACCCAGCATTATTGCCATTATCCTCTAGATTCTGTATAATATGACTAGTGTAATTGTTGAAAGATAGAAGTTTTAAAGGAGAAAATATGTTACTACTCGCAGACAAATGGAAGGAATATGAATTAATAGATTTAGGTGGCGGAGAAAAGCTAGAGCGTTGGGGAGATTATGTCTTGAGAAGACCAGACCCTCAGGTAATCTGGCCAATCGATAGGGAGTGGGCTCTTTGGAAGAATCCACATGGCCACTACCACAGGAGTAATAGGGGTGGTGGTAGCTGGGAGGTAAAGAAAAAATACCCAGACCAGTGGACTATCAACTATGGACCTCTAAAGTTTAAGATCAAACCGACAGGCTTCAAGCATACGGGCCTATTCCCAGAGCAGGCAGCAAATTGGGATTGGATGATAGACAAGATCAGGGGCGCCAAGAGA
Source organism: Peptostreptococcus sp. MV1 (assembly GCF_000758885.1). GTDB lineage: Bacteria > Bacillota > Clostridia > Peptostreptococcales > Peptostreptococcaceae > Peptostreptococcus. The sequence goes on from NZ_JRNB01000041.1 coordinate 5,386, forward strand.
CCTATAAAGGTATTGAATCTTTTTGCCTATACAGGTGGGGCATCTGTGGCCTGCGCCTATGCTGGTGCAGAGGTATGTCACGTGGATGCTGCCAAGGGCATGGTCAATTGGGCCAAGGAAAATATAGAATTATCTGGCCTAAAGGATAGGACAGTTAGGTTTATAGTAGATGATGTGGTTAAGTTTGTAGAGAGAGAAATCAGACGTGGTCACAAGTATGATGCTATAATAATGGACCCACCTTCTTATGGAAGAGGACCTAAGGGAGAAGTTTGGAAGATAGAGGACAAACTATTTGAATTTGTCAGCCTATGTATGCAGGTCCTATCAGACAAGCCACTATTTTTCTTGATTAACTCCTACACGACTGGATTTTCACCTATAGTTCTAGAAAATGTCCTAGAAACAACTATAGGAAAGAAGGCAAGAGGCGGAAAGATATACGCCGGTGAAGTGGGTATACCCGCATCTAGAAATGGTATGGTCCTACCGTGTGGTATCTTTGGTAGATGGGAAAGATAGGAAGCGATAAGATGGATTTGAAAGTGATATATGAGGACAACCATCTCTTGGTAGTTGAAAAGCCTGTAAATATTCTTTCTCAGGCTGATAATACCAAGGACCTAGATATGGTGTCTATGTGTAAGGCCTATGTAAAGGAAAAATACAATAAGCCAGGTAATGTTTATATAGGTCTAGTCCATAGGCTAGATAGGCCAGTTGGAGGGGTTATGGTCTTTGCCAAGACTTCAAAGGCAGCATCTAGGCTGTCAGACCAGGTCAGGACTAGGACTATGAAAAAAACCTACAAGGCTGTCGTAGTTGGAAGATGTGAACAAGCTGGTGATTATGTTGATTATTTGTACAAGAATACCAAGACTAACATGGTCAAAGTTGTGGACAAGTCAAACAAGGACGGCAAGAGGGCCAGTTTGTCCTATAGATTGCTGGGGGGAGCCTACTCTAAGAATGACAAGATGGAATATTCCCTAGTGGAGATAGACCTACATACTGGAAGACCTCACCAGATAAGGGTTCAGTTTTCATCGAGAAAGCACCCTCTTTATGGAGATCAGAGATATTCTAAGCTTTCCAAGGTGGGTCAGCAAATTGGACTTTGGGCGGCAAGGCTAGAACTTGTACACCCTACTAACAAGGAAGTCATGGTATTTGAGGCAGAACTACCAGATAGCTATCCTTGGAACTTGTTTTAGGGGGGATTACTTATGAAAAAGAGTGGACCTATGCTGGATAATTATGGGGGCTTTTATATAGATAGGCCAGTGGGTAATAATGCCTTTTCTTATGATGATAGGACCAATAAGAAAATAAATGTTCCAAGCTTGATAGATGCTAGGATTGACCAGGTGGAGCTAGGAGGTCCAGCTACATTTATAGAGGTCGATGATGGGAAGGAGGTGGAGTGCTTCGGGATGAAGAATATGTACCACCTAGTAGATGAGAATATTTTGTCTAGAGGCAAAGAAATCTACCTATTCGACAACCACAACCACGCCTTTTACTTTTGGTGTCAGGCCCTGCTTAAAGGAAGTATGAAAAGGGGACAGGTTCTCTTGCATGTGGACCAACATAAGGATACTAGGATTCCCCCGAACTATGATGTAGATATTGATGACATCGATGATGTCAAAAGATATACGAATGAGGTATTAAACGTAGGCTCATTCATCAAGCCAGCCATTCACCATGGTATATTTTCAGACCTTATGATAGTGGATTCTTCATATTCTATGGAGATGTCCTATCCTGATGACTATGTCTTGGATATAGACCTGGATTTTTTTTCGAAGGATATGGATTACATAGACTACGACCTAAAAATTTACAGGCTTAGAGAATATATTGAGGGGGCTAGTTTAATAACAATAGCAAGCAGTCCATATTTTATTGAGCAGGACAGGGCCCTACAAGCCTTAAGAGACTTGTTTGAATTATAAGTTGGTCTATTTAACTTAGATAGGCATTATCAAAGTCTAGAAAAAAGTAAGGAATTATGTTATTATAGAGGGTATAATTATAAAAATACAAATCGGAGGTAAGTATGTTATTTCAAGAATGGAAAAAGATTAGTGAAAATCAGGTAAATGAGGAAGCAGAAGTAAAGTTCTGGGAAGAGTTTTTAAGGGCTGAAACTCATATATACAATGATATATTAAATAACAAGACAGAAATTGTAGCAGGTAAGGTATCAGACCTTGCAAAGAAGTACAACACTAGTCCAGAATACTTCATGGGATTTTTAGATGGTATAAATGAGAGTATAGAGATGGCTCAGGAGCTTGAAAAGATAGAGCTAGATACTCAGATCAGCATCAAGATTGACTGGGAAAAACTATACTACAATATGGTAAATGTAGAAGCTCACTGGCTATATGGCCTAAAGGGGTGGGCAGAGATCCTACCAGAAGAGGTTAGAAAGCAGATCAAGAGGGATCACAACAAGTCAAAGATGGTCATAAAGGAAGAAAAGATTGGTAGAAATGATCCATGTCCATGCGGAAGTGGAAAGAAGTACAAAAAATGCTGTGGAAGGTAGTCTACATAGAACTTTGATAAAAAATTTACAAAAAATGTAAAAAAATCACAAAATAAATTGACAAAAGCATTTTCATGATGTAAAATAAATGGTTATACCTTGACCAAACCTTTTATATGTGATATAATAAATCATGGACTGAAAGGATAGGTGATACTTTTGGCAACAACAGCTACGTTAGATAATATCAGGCATACTCTTGAGAAGTATGTAGGCAGGAAAATATTGCTAAAGGCAAACAAGGGCAGGAAGCAGATAATTACAAAGCAGGGAATACTAGAAACATTGTATCCTAGTGTGTTTGTAATCAAAGTAGGTCATGGAGATGAAGGCTTTGAGAGGGTAGCATACAGCTATTCTGATTTATTGACTGAGACAGTCAAGATAAAAGTTTTTAAAAGTAAAGTAAGTTAGAAGATAAGGGATTGGGTAAATTTACGCAGTCCCTTTTTATGTAAAATTTATATATACAAGTGTGATTTTCTAGCTGGGGATGGCTTTGAGGGGATTGAAATTTCTAAAGTATATCCTAAAAAGTAATATTTTATGCAAGATTTATGTGATATAATAAGTAAAGTGTAAATAATGCATATTGAATACAAGAGTAAGAGAAGATATAGGTAGTAGTCTTAAGGCCTATTAGGAGTGGTGATATGGAAAGTATTAGACTAAAGGCTATGGGTAAGATTAACCTATCCATAGATATAAAGGGTATATTAGATGATGGATATCACGATGTAGAGATGGTCATGCAGTCTGTGAATTTAGCTGACAAACTATTAATTAGGAAGTCAGAAGAAGGCTTTTCTATGAAGTGTTCCAATGCAGACGTACCCGTCGGCAAAAAGAATATAATATACAAGACTTGGATGATAATGAAGAATAAATATAAGATAGACGGTGGAATAGAAGTTTTTCTGGAAAAAAATATTCCTATTGCTGCTGGTATGGCAGGAGGAAGCGCTAATTCAGCAGCTATTTTCGTTGGTATAAACAAGCTATTTGAATTGGGTTTGGACGATGAAAACTTGATAGACCTATCCAAAGAACTAGGTTCAGATATAGCTTTTTGTATCAAGGGAGGTACCTATTTAGCTACTGGAAGAGGTACTGACCTAGTAAAGTTGGATGATTTAGATTTTGATATAGAAGTACTGGTATGTAGACCAAATGTATTTGTATCTACCAAGAAGGTCTATAAAAAATTTGATACTATGTATGAGAAAAACAATAATATCGAAAGGCCCAACAATCAAAATCTAATCAGAGCTATTAAGGACAAGAATATGGATGACTTGGTGGCTAGTATGTGTAATGTGCTAGAACCAGTTACAAGACAGGGCTGCTCAGATATAGCTAGGATAGAAAAAATAATGTTGCAAGAGGGAGCAGACAAGGCCATGATGAGTGGTAGTGGGCCAACTGTATTTGCCTTTTTTAGCGATAAGAAAAAGGCGAAAAAGTGTGCGAATATACTAAGGAAACAATATTTACAGACCCACTTGACATCTATATCAAACAAGGGGGTAGATATATATGGGAATAAGTAAACTAAATTTGGATAATTACAAGCCTCTAAGAGAGGTTGTTTTTGAAAATATGAGAAAAGCCATTATAGAGGGAGTCTTAAAGCCTGGAGAGAGGTTGATGGAGATTCAATTGGCTGACCAGCTAGGCGTGAGTAGGACTCCTGTTAGAGAAGCTATAAGAATGTTAGAGTTAGAAGGTTTAGTCATCATGCTACCTAGAAAGGGCGCCTATGTAGCTAATATAAGTAAAAAGGATTTACTAGATATTCTAGAGGTAAGGGTAGGCCTAGAAGGGCTTGCTGCCTATTGCGCTGCAGAGAGGATGACTGAAGACGATATAAAGAAGCTGGAAATAATATCAAAAGATATAGAAGATGCTGTCTACAAGAATGATGTAGATACCATGTTGGTCAAGGACGAAGAGTTTCATACCTTAATCTTTGAGGCGACTGGCAACAAGAGGCTTATGAATATGATGATTAATATATGGGAGACTGTGTATAGGTTTAGGCTTATGTATATGTCTGACTATAGCTCTGCTGTTAATATAGTGGACGAGCATAAAAAGATAATAGAAGCTTTTAAGAAAGGAAGGGCTAATCTTGCAGAGAAGCTGGCCAAGGAACATATTGAGCTAGCCCAGCAATTTATGATAGAAAAGCTGATGCAAGACGACAGGGTGTAGCTTATGGATAATAGGGCGATAGGGGTGTTTGACTCTGGACTAGGGGGTCTGACAGTCCTTAAAGAAATAAATAAATATCTGCCAAATGAGGATACTATATACTTTGGTGATACAGCTAGGGTGCCATATGGATCTAGGTCTAAGGAAACTATCATTAAGTATACATTTCAGGCTATAAATTTTTTGGCGACTCAAAATGTTAAGGCTATTGTAATTGCATGCAATACAGCATCTGCAAGGGCCTTGCTAGAAGCTAGAGACAAGTATGATATACCAATTATGGGCGTTATAGAAGCAGGAGCCAAGACGGCGGTATATTCAACTAGGAACAAGGTAGTAGGGGTAATAGGTACAGCTGCTACAGTCAGCTCCAAGGCCTACAACAAGGCCATAAAATCTAAGGACAGTGGTATAAGGGTAATAGGCAAGGCATGTCCTATGTTTGTCCCATTGGTTGAAGAGGGTTGGGCCAACAAGGAAATATCTACTATGGCGGCCCATATGTACTTGGACTCCCTAGTGGAAAAGGGGATAGACTCTCTAGTATTGGGATGTACCCACTATCCTATCCTAAAGAGGACTATTGGAGAAGTAGTAGGCAAGGATGTCAAGCTCATAAATCCAGCAAAAGAGACTGCCCTGGATTTAAAGGATGTCCTAGAGAAGAGAGATATGATGAATGACTCCGAACAGAAGGGTTCATGTAAGTATTTTGTATCAGATATAAATGAGCAATTTTCAAAGGTAGCATCTGAATTTTTGAAGAGGAAGATAAAGAATGAAAACATCGAAAAGGTAGAGATACATAGGTATTAGAGGCTGGAATGAGGTGAAGATGTGAAGGTAAAACTCAAGATAAAAACATCCCAGTATTTAGACGGAAGTGATTTTCAGACAATAGAGAGCTATTATAAGGGTGAACAGATAGAAAAAAATGGAAATATATACATAACTTTTTCAGAATTTGATATGTCAAAGGACAAGTCAAGTACCATAAAAATTTCTGATAAGGAAGTTCTCCTACTCAAATCTGGAGAGATTACAAGTAAGATGAAGTTCAGAGAGGACAAGGACTTTCAGTCCAAGTACAGGACTCCATATGGTGTGTTTGATATGAATCTCCATACATACAAGATATCAAAGAGAATATCAGACCAAGAGCTCAAGTTAAATCTTGATTACAAGATATCTATAAAGGGGCTGATGAATGCCAACAATAGGTTGGAGATGAAGGTAGTTCCGGGGGTGTAGTATGGTGTACGATAGAATGAAAAAGACGGTACTAGACCACCAGCTAATCCAAGAAGGTGATGGTATAGTAGTGGGCCTATCAGGTGGTCCTGACTCAGTCTGCCTCTTGCACACCCTGTACAGATTGTCAAAGGAAATAAGGATCAAGATATATGCGGTCCACCTAAATCACATGATTAGGGGCTTGGATGCATTTTTGGATTCCTTGTATGTAATGAAGCTATGTCAGAGCCTATATATACCCTGCTTTGTCAGGGCCATTGACGTACCAAAGTATTGCCAGGATAATAAGCTAGGCCTAGAAGATGGGGCAAGAAGGCTGAGGTACCAGATATTTTCAGAAGTTAGAGATAGGATGGGAGCCAACAAGATAGCCATTGGCCACAACAAGAATGACCAGGCCGAAACAATCCTAATGAGGATAATGAGAGGTACTGGCTTACAAGGTTTGAGAGGAATAGAATACAAGAGAAGGGATGGCGTTATTAGGCCTATACTGGACCTTGATAGGGAGTCGATAGAGGCCTATTGCTTGGAACACAAGCTTCTTCCAAGGATAGATGCGACCAATCTAGAGGCCATATATTCAAGGAACAAGATAAGGTTGAAAATTTTGCCTTATATGAAGTCAGAATTTAATGACAATATTATAGATAGTATCGTTAGGATGGGGGATAGCCTGAGGTCAGACAGCGACTATATAAATTCACAGGTAGATAAGATTGCAGAGTATGCAGTCAAGACCTACAGTGATGGCTCCTATATCTTTGTTGACTATATAAAGGACAGCCATCCAGCAATCAAGAACAGACTGATAATAGGGGCAATTAGGAGCTTGCTTGGAAATGTTACATCTATAGAGAAAAAGCATATAGATGAGGTACTAGAGTTGATGCCTAGTGACAAACGATACAAGAAATTGGATTTACCAAAAGGCCTACATGCCTATAGATTTGCCGACTATATACTAATTAGTCAGAAGGAAATCAAGATAGAGGATGTAGAATACGACTACAAAATTAATCTAGGAACTGACCAATACATAGAGGAAATTAACAAGACCTTGAGTACAAGGTTGATTAATCAAAATGATTTTGATAGGAATAGTTTTAAAAATGGAAAGCAATACCTTGATTTTGACAAAATAAAGGGCCATATTAGATTGAGAAATCGTCGCCAAGGTGATAAAATAAGGTTATTGGGGGGAACAAAGAAGATCAAGGACCTCTTTATAGGGCTAAAGGTGCCTAGGGAGGAAAGATCTTTTGTGCCACTAGTAGTAAATAATGATACAATTGTGTCCATATATGGGTATAGGATAAATGTGGACTATAAGGTAGATGAAAACACCAAGAGGATATTGGAGATATCGATAGACTAGTTGGGTGTAATTATGAAGGAGGTAAGATTTGAAGAGAGCGTTAAGAGGGGCAGGCTTGTACCTAATCCTGCTGTTGGTTATAGTCTTTGGTGTTCGATATGGTACGAATCAGTCGGCCGATGTCAAGAACATGGAATTTTCCAAGGTCTATAAGGAGTTGAAGGCAGGTAATATAAAGAGCCTGCATATAATTGATGAAACAGGAATAGAAGGAACTATAAAAAATTCAAATATAAAGTTTAAGTCCTATATACCAAAAGAGGTTAGGAGCGAGCAACTATCCAAGGACCTATTAAATGGTGTCCAAAAGAACAAGTTGGTTCTTGGTGCAGAGTCAAAGCCAAAGACACCTTGGATAGTTGAAATGATACCAACACTACTATTATTGGTATTTATGGTTGTAGCCTTCTTCGTACTGATGAACCAGAGTCAGGGCGGTGGAGGAGGAAGAATGATGAATTTCTCCAAGTCCAAGGCCAAGCTTCATAAGGGAGACGACAAGTTAAAGGTAGTCTTTGATGATGTAGCAGGTCTAAACGAAGAAAAAGATGAGCTACAAGAGGTGGTAGACTTCTTGAAAAATCCTAAGAAGTATATGGACCTAGGTGCCAGAATACCTAAGGGTATCCTTATGGTAGGGCCTCCAGGTACAGGTAAGACCTACCTATCAAAGGCAGTTGCTGGAGAGGCAGGAGTACCGTTTTTCAGTATCAGTGGTTCTGACTTCGTAGAGATGTTTGTCGGTGTCGGTGCATCAAGAGTTAGAGACCTATTTGAGCAGGCTAAAAAAGAATCTCCAGCCATAGTATTTATAGATGAAATAGATGCTGTTGGTAGAAAGAGAGGGGCAGGCCTAGGTGGAGGTCATGACGAAAGAGAACAGACCCTAAACCAGCTACTAGTAGAGATGGATGGATTTGGTGTAAATCAGGGTATAATCATTATGGCGGCTACAAATAGGCCGGACATACTAGACCCAGCCCTACTAAGACCAGGTAGGTTTGACAGGCAGGTAGTAGTAGGTAGGCCAGATGTCAAGGGCAGAGAGGAAATCTTCAGGGTTCACTCTAAAAAGAAGCCTCTAGCAGATGATGTAGACCTATCAGTACTAGCCAAGTCAACAGCTGGATTTACACCTGCAGATATAGAAAATATAATGAATGAGGCAGCAATTTTGACTGCTAGAAATAAAAAGGACAAGATATCTATGGAAATCATAGAAGAGGCTATCACTAAGACGGTTGTCGGTGTAGCCAAGAAGTCTAGGATAATCAGTGAAAAGGAAAGAATATTGACAGCCTACCATGAAGGTGGTCATGCAGTATGTGCCCATATATTAGACCTAATGGACCCAGTCCACCAGGTGACAATCATACCAAGGGGTATGGCAGGTGGTTTCACTATGCAGCTACCTACAGAAGATAAGTACTATGCCACAAAGGGTGAAATGCTACAGGAATTGATAGTGTTATTGGCTGGTAGAGTATCAGAAGAAATCAACCTAGATGATATATCTACAGGTGCCTCAAACGACCTAGAAAGGGTCACTAGCCTAGCTAGGAGTATGGTAACCAAGTATGGTATGAGTAGCAAGTTGGGTCCACTGACATTTGACTCAAATGATGAAGTCTTCCTAGGAAATAGCATAGGACATTCTAGACAATACTCTGAGGAGGTTGCCTCTGAGATAGATACAGAGGTCAGAAAGATAGTGGCAGATGCCTATGAAAAGACTAGAGAAATCCTAAAGGCAAACCAGGATAGACTAGATTATATAGCCAAGGCCCTACTAGAGTATGAGACTCTAAATGACAAGCAGTTTGAAGAAGCCTTTGAAATGAGACTCGCACTTGAGGTAGAGGAAGATGTTGACAAAGATTCAGCTACTGATGGCTCTGAAACTGCTACTAGTATAGACAATACTGAAGAAAATTAATAAATAACTTTAAAGAGGCAGTCTATTATATGGCAGGCCTCTTTTTTATGCGATGTAAAATTTGTTTGAATTTTTTGATAAATCATTTATTCTTTTCTCGGACATGATATAATAAAAGTGTAGGATAACTATGAATTAATTTTAAACGGAGGTTTGATATTATGAGTAATAAGGCGAGAGTGAGTGAATTTTTAGGCAAGGCAGGCGTATTTTATTTGAGTACAGTAGACGGTGACAAGCCAAAGTGTAGGCCACTTGGATTCAAGATGCTAGTGGATGATGAAATATATTTTTGCGTAGGAGATTTCAAGGCAGTATACAAGCAGATGCAGGCTAATCCATACGTGGAGGTATGTGCTACAGTAGAAACAGACTTTATCCGTTACTTTGGTAAGGCAGTATTTGTAGAGTCAGCAGACCTAGAAGCAAAGGCATTTGAAGTGCTTCCAATGTTGAAGCAGCTGTACAATGAAAAGACTGGATTCAAGATGATGATATTCAAATTGGATGAAGCAGTAGCTGAATTTAGGTCAATGATGAAGGTTGAAGAAAGAATAGAGTTTTAGTATTTTCGATTTTATATGATCAGTTGAAACATATGGGGAAATGTAAATAGGTTCTTGCTAGTAACTTGGATTAGAATTAGTAATTTCATATGCTTATTCGCTGAAAATTCGAATTCACGATGATATCGTGATCGATATTTTTGGGCGCTCATTTCGCATTGAAATTACATAATTCTCTCCAAATTTTACTGCGCAAGACCTATTGTACATTCAAGCTAGCCTCTTAGACTATATATAAGAATCAAGTCCTCTAATAGAAATCTCCCCAGTAAAGACCTCTTCCAAGAAACCCAATTCATTTCTAACTATCAAATTCCCATATTCATCGATATTCTCAGCAAAGACCTTCTCCTTTTGCCCATCCCTAATCACGTAGATTTCCTTGCCAAGGACTGCTGACTTGTCTTTCAAAATGTCCAAAATTCTCCTGTAGTCCTTGTTCTTAAAGTCTTCATAGAAGTCTTCAAAGTCTAGAAAAAAGCCCCTTATTAGGTCTAGTTCACTGACCTCGTAGTCTTCGTTGGCTAGGGATGTGGCTACATTGGCGATTGATTGGTCAAAGGTCTTTGGGCCTACATTTACACCAATCCCAACTACGATATAGGAAATACTCTCTATCTCTGCCCTCATCTCTGTCAGTATGCCGGCTATTTTTTTGCCATTCAATACTAGGTCATTGGGCCATTTTATCTGGCAGGGGATGCCTAACTTTTCTAGGCTAGTGGTTAGGGCTGCTCCTGCTACCTGTGTAAGGAAGGCTGCCCTGGTGATAGGTATTGATGGCTTGAGAATTGTTGAGAAGTAGATTCCCTGGTCTTGGTCAGATACCCATACCTTGCCGGACCTACCCTTGCCTTGGGTTTGTTCCTTGGCTACAACCACACTGCCTTCTGGAACCTTGTTGGCTATAGTGTTGGCGTATATGTTGGTAGAGTCTATGGAGTCGAAGTAGTAGACCTCCTGTCCCATGTAGGAGGTCTTTAGCTTGTGTTTTATCTCATAGGAATTCATCCCTCTTTTTTCCTGCTCGTGCAGCCTGTATCCGTGGCCGGACTTTGATTCTATATCAAAGCCTTCGCTCTTTAGGGCCTTGATGTGCTTCCATATGGATGCCCTTGATAGGCCCAATATATCTGATATATATTCGCCTGATATGTACTTGTCTGAGTTGTCTATTAGTATATTTATTACTTTTTCCCTTGTTTTAGTCATCGTGTCACCATCCTAATGAAAATTTGGTATTATATATATTATACTATCATATATGCCACTTGATGTGGGTCTTTTATAGGAATAAAATTATTAAATTAAGTAATTCTTGGCTCTGGTATAATAATTATACTCTAGACAGGATAAGGGCAAAAAAATTTCTGTACCTCGGGGTGTATTAATGATATAATAGAAACGTTACAAAAGGGCAATTTCAGTATTGTAGACCAACATTTGTGAAAATGTTGATAATATTTTTTTGATAAATAAGAATAAAGGAATGGTACATATATATGTTATTGGTATTTGATGTAGGAAATACAAATATGGTATTGGGCGTATACGATGGAGACAGCCTAATCAGGGATTGGAGAATAAATACAGACTTGAATAAGACTTCAGATGAATATGGTGTCTTGATCAAGAATTTGTTTGATGCTAGTGATATATCTTTGAGCGTGATAGATGCTATTATCATATCATCAGTAGTGCCAGCGGTAATGCACTCTTTGGAAAACTTCTGTAGGAAGTATTGTAATATTAGTCCATTGGTTGTTGGGCCTGGTATAAAGACTGGTCTGAATATTAAGTATGAAGACCCCAAGATGGTTGGGGCTGATAGGATTGTAAATGCTGTGGCAGCCATATCAAAGTACAACTGTCCAGTTATAATTATTGACTTTGGTACGGCGACTACATATTGTGCTATATCAAAGAGGGGTGAATACCTAGGGGGGGCAATTTCTCCAGGTATGAAGATTTCTAGCGAGGCCCTATTCCAGAATGCTTCCAAGCTACCAAGGGTAGAGCTAGTGACTCCGGATACTGTGATTTGTAAGGATACTGTATCAGCTATGCAGTCTGGTATCATATATGGCTATGCAGGCCAGGTTGAGAAGATAGTAGGTCTGATGAAGAAGGAATTGAAGGACGAGACGACTCTAGTAATTGCTACTGGTGGTCTGGCTAATATGATATCTCAAGAAACAGATGCCATAGATGTGATAGATCCAAACCTTACTCTTGAAGGACTAAGGATCATATACGAAAAGAATATATAAACCTCTTTTATTTAGATAGGAGAAGTAGGTTAGTGAAGTTTAGAGATTTTGAAGTTGAAAATGAAGTTTTTTTGGCACCAATGGCAGGAGTAACAGACCTGCCATTTAGGTTAATATGCAAAGAATTGGGATGTGGTCTCCTATATACAGAGATGATAAATGCCAAGGCCCTTTGCTATGATGACAAAAATACAAAGAAGATGTTAAATATATTAGATGAGGAACATCCGGTTGCCGTCCAGATTTTTGGTAGTGATCCTGAATTTATGGGAAGGGCTGCTCAGATTTTAAATGACTATCCAAACGAAATTTTGGATATAAACATGGGGTGTCCGGCACCCAAGGTAGTTAAGAATGGTGATGGTTCAGCCTTGATGAGAAATCCCAAGCTGGCAGAGGAAGTCTTGACTCAGGTAGTCAAAAATTCAAACAAGCCGGTGACCCTAAAGATACGTAAGGGTTGGGATGAGTCTTCGATAAACGCCCTTGAGATAGCCAAGATAGCAGAGGCCTGTGGAATCAGCGCCCTTACAATTCATGGTAGGACTAGGGAACAGTATTATTCAGGCCAGGCGGATTGGGATATTATCAGGGATGTCAAGTCTCAAATATCCATACCAGTTATAGGTAATGGCGATGTGACTAGTGTAGAAGATGCTATTAGAATCAAAGACCATACAGGATGTGATGCTATTATGATAGGTAGGGGAGCCCAGGGAAATCCTTGGATCTTCAAGAGAATAGATCACTATATGAAGACAGGCCAGCTCTTGGACCAGCCTAGCAAGGATGAAAAGATAGACATAGCGATTAAACATATGGGCTTGGCCATTGAGGAGCATGGAGAGTTTGTGGCTGTTAGAGAAATGCGTAAACATATAGGTTGGTACCTAAAGGGGATGAAACATTCTGCCAGATTTAGGGACCAGATTAATCATATGGAGACTGCCAAGGAGGTAATTGATACCTTGGAGAAGTATAGACAATATTAAAAATATAGATATACAATATCAGAAAAAATATAGGGGGTATTAGCAGAAAAATTTAACATGAGTTTTGCTAGCATCCCTTTTTTAGGAGGGAAATTGATGAACAAGGTGATGGGTTTTGATCAGGCTATAGACCTGATAGAGGACGGAGATACTATAGCCTTTTCTGGCTTTATGCTGGCAACTGCTGCTAGGGAGATGATGGTGAGGATTGGGCAGAGGTTTTTGAAAGAGGGTAGCCCCAGAAATCTAACCCTATATCAGGGGGCTGGCCTGGGTAATAATAATGACCAGGGGATATGTGAGCTATCCTATCCAGGTCTGATTAAGAGATATGTGACGGCTCATTTTGCTAACAATAGGCCTATGATAGAAATGGCCTTGAAAAATGAGGTGGAGGCCTACAACTTTCCACAGGGGGTAATCGCCCACCTATATAGGCAGGCGGCTGGAGGAAAAGCTTTCGAAATCACTAGGATAGGTCTAAAGACCTATTGCGACCCTAGAATAAGGGGAGGTAAGGTTAACCAGGCAGCTAGGGAAGATCTCGTAGACCTGATAGAAATAGATGGTAGAGAGTATTTGAAATATAAGGTTCCTAATTATAATATTGGTATTATCAGGGGGACGACTGCTGATGAATTTGGCAATATCAGCATGGAAGAGGAGTCTTCAATTATAGATTCCCTAGATGTGGCTATGGCTGTCAAGGCCTGTGGGGGCAAGGTGATTGTCCAGGTTAAGAACCTTGTATCTTCCAAGTCTATGAACAGGCAGGACGTGGTTATACCAGGTGTATTTGTGGATGCGATTGTCAAGTCTGAAGAGCCAGAAATATATCACCGTCAGACTCCTGGAACTTATTACGATCCAATCATAGCTGGTAGGTATAAGTCTGATAATTTCGGTTTTGAGCCTCTAGCCCTAAATGAGAGAAAGCTAATAGCTAGGAGGGCTGTACTTGAACTGGAAGACAATTCAGTGGTCAACCTAGGTATAGGCATACCAGAAGCTGTATCCTCTGTTGCAGAAGAAGAGGGTTTGGAAAATATTATATTGACGGTTGAGAGTGGACTTATAGGGGGAATACCTCTAGGTGGATCTAATTTTGGTTCGGCTGTAAACTCCTGGGCAGGTCTGGCTATGGCCAGCCAGTTTGACTTCTACAATAGTGGTGGCCTGAAGAAGACATTTTTGGGATTTGCTGAGATGGACCCTATAGGCAATATAAATGTCAGCCGTTTTGGCGATAGGATAGGCGGTTGTGGTGGTTTTATTGATATTACCCAGTCGACAAAGGATATAGTATTTTGTGGGACTATGACTGCTGGCGGCCTAGTAACAGAGGTTCGTGATGGTAAACTTCATATTGTTCAGGAAGGAAAAAAGAAAAAGTTCAAGAATAATATAGATGAGATAACTTTCAGCGCAGAAGAGAGTCTGGAAAATGGCCAGAATGTAATTTTTGTGACTGAGAGATGTGTATTTGCCCTAAGAGAGGGTGGTATAGTTTTGGTGGAAATTGCACCTGGGGTCGACCTTGAAAGGGATATTCTAGACCAGATGGAATTTGTGCCTAGGATAGCAGAAGACTTGAAGACTATGGACCTGAGGATATTCCAAGAAGGTCTGATGGGTATAAAGTAAGGAGGTAAGTATGATTAAGGAAGTTTACAAGAATATATATACATTTCAGGCAGTCTTGCCCAAGAGTCCCCTAAAGGCGACTAATATTTACATAATAAAGGACAGGGACAAGAACCTAGTTCTAGATACCGGTTACCATACGCAAGAAACCCTAGATTCTATGGTGGCAGGTCTGGCAGAATTGGGCCTAAAGATATCGGATACGGACCTCTTTATCACTCATATGCACGCAGACCACTCCGGCCTAGCCTCAGACTTCAAAAATGCTGGTTGTAAGGTCTATGCCAGTGCTGTAGATGGCAAGATAATCAATGATGCAGCCAATGGTAGCTATTGGAAACTTCTCTACAAGTTACTAGACTATTTCAATGTGACTGGCGGAGAAATAATGCTAGAAGACCATCCAGGCTACTTGTTCCAGGCACCTGATGAGGTAGATATGGATATAGTTGCACCTGGAGATGTCATAAAAACTGGTGAATACGAGTTTGAAGTAATAAACCTAAAGGGTCATACGCCTGGTCATATAGGCCTATATGAGAAAAAACACAAGATATTCTTCTGTGGGGACACCATATTAGAGACCATTACTCCTAATATTACCTTCTGGGGATTTGAAGAGGGAGATGCCCTAGGTATTTATATAAATACACTTCTTGGCTTGAGGAAGATGGATTTCGACCACGTATTTTCAACTCATAGAGACTTGGTGGCAGACCACGTCAAAAGGATTGACGAAATAATAGACCACCATATCTTGAGGCTACAAGAAATTTTGGATGCCATGGAGGAAGGTGTGGAGTACACTATCAGGGACCTATCACCAAGGATTAGTTGGAGGATCAAGGCAGATAGCTGGGATGACTTTCCACCTGCCCAAAAGTTTTTCGCATCAGGAGAGACAATGGCCCATATTGACCATATGATTAAGAGGGGACAGGTTCATATGGATGAGAGAGAGGGCACATTGTACTTTAAGAAGATAAGGGACAGGTATGATGCCCAGTGGCTGGAAAATAGATAAAATAAAGATACCTGTTTTTAATAAATATATGTAGTCAAATATGTGTAATAAAGATATAAATAAAAAATAGAAGGCTAGATATTCAAAACATTGGCATATAATAATTGGCTTAGGTCATATATTGTTTGTAAAGATAAGGTATGACTTTTTCTTGTTAATTTATATAGTATTTTAAGTATATTTAAAAAAGTTTCGAAAAAATAACATATAATAAGTCAAAAACTTTATTGAAAAGTAGTGGTCAATAATATATAATAAAATCATATAAAATATTAAAAATTTCGGAGGTTATGTATGAAGTTCAAGAAAGTAAGCTCGCTGGCCTTGTCATTTGCTATATTGGCATCGAGTCTAGTGGTGGCTAATGCGAGTGGTAGTTACACAAGAGTTAGTGGTAGTGACAGGTTCAAGACATCTATAGAGTCTGCCAAGTATGTAGATTCTGATGTGGTAGTCTTTGCTAATGGGTACAAGTTCCAGGATGCCCTATCAGCTATCAATATTTGTAATTCACAAAATGCCAAGCTTATCTTAGTTGATGGAACTACAGACTTTGACCTAAATGCTACAGATATGAAAAAGGCCTATATAGTAGGTGGTAGTGAGGTCGTAAGTGACAGTTTCCAAAAGAGCCTAGAAGATAGGGGAATAGAGGTTGTTAGGCTAGCAGGACTAAATAGGTACGAGACTAACCAGGCAACCTTAAAGGAAGCTAAGTATGAAGAATTTGGACTTGCTAGTGGTGACCAGTTTGCAGATGCCCTTAGTGCATCAAGGCTACTTAAGGATAATAGGTTAGGTCTCTTGCTGGCAAACAAAAATAACGTAAAAACTATATCTGAGGGTAAGGATATCAGGTATGTACTTGGAGGTCCTGAAGCCCTTCCATTTGACGGTGCAGAGAGGATATCAGGCAGTGATAGGTACCAGACTTCTGCTAGGATTGCAGACAGGACGGAAGCAAAAAATGTAGTCTTGGTAAATGGTAGTGACTTTGCCGATGCACTTTCAGCAGTCAATATAGCCAATGCTAGAGAGGCCGATGTTGTCTTAGCACCAAAGAAGGTATATTCAAGTATTACAGAGATATGTAGTGGTTCAGAGGAAACATTTATTGTAGGTGGTAATTCATCAGTCACATCAAATATGATAGATATAGCCATAGATGGTGTAGACCCTACTCCTGTTAGAAATGTAGTTGCTAGGCTAGACAAGGCCCAGATAGAAAAGGAAGGCGGAAAATATTTCATACGTGACCTAGATAAGGACGATTATGTGACTTATGCCGGTACTAAGGACGGCTTTATAAGCTTTGGTAACAAGACCTTTATATTAGAATCAGATGGAGCAATAGCCCAAGGATTTGTAAACAAGAATGGAGAAACATATTATTCTGAACCTACAAATGGACTGAGGAGGGGTTGGACTTATGTAAACAAGAGCCTCTACTATTTCTCTCCTAGTGACTACAAGATGTATAAAAACGGCATCAAGTCAACGGGTGAAGGTGCCTACTGGTTTGCCAAGGATGGCAAGTTGACTACAGGCAGTAGGCCTCAGGGACACAGGGGCAAGAGAATTACTTGGTATGGTCCTAGTCAGGCGGAGTTATCAAACCAGTGGTTGAGGCTTCCAAATGCCAAGGCTAGGTTCAAGGGCCAGGAAATAGTAAACTTTGCAACCCAGTTCGATGGTCTGCCATTTAAGTGGTTCGGAAATGACTTGAGGGATAGGTCAGGTGTATATTGCTGTGGTGCGGTATATAGCGCCTACAAGGAATTCGGTATCCATATACCAGGACCAAATGACTGTAATATGCGTGCTGATAACGGATACAGGATGGTAAAGGCCCAGTACCTAGATGGTAGAAAGTTTGGTGGTAGATATATTGCGACCAACTTCAAGAATATGTGGCCAGGAGATATATCATATACAGCTTATGGCAATGGATACAGCCATGCAGCCTTATACCTAGGTATGAATGGCGGTAGGCCGATGACTATACACGCTACCCTAGCAGATGGCTATATAGCAGAGCCTCTCAGCATCATCCATACTTGGAATTACCATTACCTAAATGCAATGAGGTATGTAGATAATTTGCCCAGCCTTAGAGACTAGTTATTAATAGACAAAATAAAGGGGAGGTTTTCCATCCAATTACTTAGGATGGGGACCTCCCCATAATTATTAAGCTTCCAGCAGGTCGAATTCCTTGGCTAGGGCCTGGACTGCTGCCTGGCACTTGTCAGATTCCACAATTACTGAAATTGTTATCTCAGATGTAGATATCATGTCTATATTTACTCCTGCACCTGCTAGGGCAGAGAACATCCTAGATGCTATATTTGTATGAGTCATCATACCGGCACCAACTATGCTGACCTTGGCCAGCTTATCAGTGATTACGACTGACCTAGCACCAATCTCCTTGACTACCTTTTCTAGGGCGTCCTTGGCTTCCTTTGCCTCTTCAATTGGGCAAGTAAAGGCTATATCGTTCATATTCTCAGTCTGGGCAGACTGGACTATCATCTGTATATTTATATTTAGTTTCGATATTTCTCCAAATACCCTGGCAGCTATGCCAGGCTTGTCGGGTACTCCGAATACAACGACCTTGGCTACATTGAAGTCGTGGGCTATACCTGTAATTAATCCGTTATGTTCCATAGAAGTGTCCTCCTTGACTACTGTTCCTAAATTGTGGTTAAAACTCGATCTTACATGAACGACAACCTTGTGAGTCTTTGCTAACTCAACAGACCTAGGCTGTAATACCTTGGCACCCAAAATAGCTAGCTCTAGCATTTCGTCATAGGATACGGCCTTGAGCTTTTTGGCCTGGGGCACTATTCTAGGGTCACAAGAGTATACTCCGTCTACGTCTGTGAAGATCTCACATAGGTCTGCATCCACTGCTGCAGCGATTGCTACTGCTGATGTATCTGATCCACCCCTACCTAGGGTAGTGACATCATAGTCAGCATTCTTTCCCTGGAAGCCAGCAACTATGATTATATTATCCTCTTCTAGCTCCTTTTTTAGTCTATCAGCAGCTACATTAGTGATTCTTGCCTTGCTGTGGGATGCATCTGTCATAATACCTGCCTGGGGGCCTGATAGGGATATGGCCTTTTCCCCCATTGATTGAATGGCCATGGCTAGTAGAGACATGGATATTTGCTCACCAGTTGATAGGAGCCTATCCATTTCTCTTTTTGGTGGCATTTGGGATATTTCTTTGGCCATCTGTATCAGCCTATCTGTAGTCTTGCCCATGGCAGATACAATGGCTATGACCTTGTTGCCCTTTCTCTTAGTTTCTGCTATTCTACTTGCTACATTCAGGATTTTTTCCTTGTCGGCAAGAGAGCTACCTCCATATTTTTGTACTATTAGTCCCATTTAGACCACCTCACAGACTGCACCCCGGCTACAAGGTGCTAATATTTTGCTAGTTCCACTGATGGAATATTTTTCACTGATGCCTTCAAAGGCCCTTTTTACATATGGGGCAGATTCATCATCACAATAGGCTATGATGGTAGATCCAGACCCACTCAAGGAAAAGGCAAAGGCTCCTGCTTCGAGGGCAGCTTCCTTGAAGTCATCAAAGTTTTTGATTAGGTTCTTTCTATATGGCTCGTGAAGCCTATCTACCATAGTCTTGCCTATTAGGTCCTTGTTGCCAGTCATAAAACCAGCTAGCATAAGGCTGAGGTTACCACTAGTGTGGACTGCATCTGCCATACTGACAGACTGGGGTAGGACAGACCTAGACATACTAGTGGATACTTCATAGTCGGGTATAAATACAACGCAGGCCATGCCATCAAATGGAACGATTGAATGGTAGATTACCTGGTCGTCTGGTGTCTTTGTAGATAGGACTAGGTTCCCCATTAGGGCTGGTGCCACATTGTCAGGGTGTCCCTCTATCTGAGTGGCTAGTTTTAGTATTTCGCCCTGGTCTAGGTTGGCATCCACCAGGTGGTTGGCTAGGATTAGACCACCTACTATAGCAGAAGCGCTAGACCCCATCCCCCTAGCTAGGGGGATATCATTTATAATTTCAAGTTTGTAGCCTCTTGGGTACTTGTTGACGTACTTGAAGAGGTGGTTCATAGACTTGACCACTAGATTGTCCTTGTAGTCTTGGCCGGCTAATTTTTCACTTTCAAGTCCTTGAACTATTACAGATATCTGGTCATCTTCATGGCATTGGAATGTTGAATACTGTGATAGGGCCATGCCCAAGACATCATATCCAGGTCCCATATTGGCTGTAGTTGCTGGTACTCTCACTCTAATCATAAGACCACCTAACCTTCTATTAGCTTTAATACACTTTCCAGGTTGGCTGGAATAGACGGAGGCTTGACTGCTGATTCTAGGCAAGTATCTGGGTCCTTTAGGCCATTACCTGTTAGTATGCAAACTACCTGGGCTCCCTTTTCTATGTCACCATTCTTGATAGACTGGATGACACCGGCTAGAGATGCTGCTGAGGCAGGTTCTGCAAATACACCTTCATGGTCTGATAGGAGCTTGTAGGCTGCTAGGATTTCATCATCTGTTACTGCCTTGATAGAACCACTTGATTCATCTCTGGCTGCTAGGGCCTTGTCCCAAGATGCTGGGTTTCCTATTCTGATAGCTGTTGCTACTGTGTCAGGATTTTCAAATGGGTGGCCTTCAACTATTGGAGATGCTCCCTTGGCCTGGTAGCCCTTCATCTTTGGTAGCTTTGATGATTTGCCCGCTTTTTTGTACTCCTTGAAGCCCTTCCAGTAGGCTGTGATATTGCCTGCATTTCCAACTGGTATGGCCAGGTAGTCTGGTGCATCTCCTAGGTCATCTACTATTTCGAAAGCCCCTGTTTTTTGACCCTCTATCCTGTATGGATTGAGTGAGTTTACCAATGTGATTGGATGGGATTGAGTAATTTCCTTTACTAGGTTTAGGGCATCGTCAAAGTTACCCTGGATAGCTACCACTTGGGCTCCATATTGTAGGGCCTGGGCCAATTTACCCATAGCAATGTAGCCATCTGGTATTAATACTATAGTCCTCAGGCCATACCTAGCTCCATAGGCAGCTGCTGATGCTGATGTATTTCCTGTGCTGGCACACATGATAGTATCAGAGCCTTCCTCTATTGCCTTGGCTATTGCCATGAACATACCACGGTCCTTAAATGAGCCTGTTGGATTTAGGCCTTCAAATTTGAAGTATAGGTCTATGCCCAATTCTTTGCTAAGGTTTAGACTCTTGATTAGGGGAGTGTTGCCCTCGTATAGGGACACCATTGGTGTATTTTCATTAACTGGTAAAAATTCCTTATATTGATTTATTAGTCCTTGCCATTTCATATTCTAAGTCTCCTTTGTATCCTGTCTATATATCTTCTTCTATTCTAATTACTGTTATTGAATTAGATGTTTTTTCTAATTCTTCAATCGACTTCTTAAAATCTTTCTCTCTCACTCTCTCTGTTATAATTACAAATTCATTCTTGTCAGCTGGTTTTTCAAGTTTTTTAGTATCACTTGTCTCTTCGTTTAGGTTTACATTCTCTATTGATCTTATCTTTATATCTCTTTTGCTTAGTAGGTCAGCTAGCTGGTCTTCTTTTAGGTCTGTTTCTAGCCTCATGTAGTAGGAAAAGTCTAGGTCTTCAATATCTATGATGGCTTTGTCTCCCATGCTAGCATAGTCTAGGTCTGGCCTTGTCTGGGCTAGGACCTGTCTGCCAAGGGCTATAATGTCGCCTACAACGGCTGAACCTGTTGGATTTCCTCCAGCTCCCCTGCCATAGTACATGGTCTGGCCTAGATAGTCTCCATCCACATACACAGCATTGAATTCATATTGAACGCCTGCTAATGGGTGGTCTTGGCTGATTAATACTGGATGGACTCTGGCGACAATACCGTCTTTCTTGTTTTCAGCAATAGCCAGTAATTTAATTTTGTAACCTAATTTGTTTGCTTGTTTTATGTCTTCTAGAGATATGTTTCTGATTCCTGATACGTATACCTGATTTGATTTTACGAGATTGTGAAAACCAAGGCTAGCAAGTATTGCACACTTTCTTGCTGCGTCTAGGCCATCTAGGTCAGCACTTGGGTCTGCCTCTAAGTAACCTAGGGCTTTGGCATCTTCTATGATTGATTCCAATGATAAATTTTCGATTTCCATACGAGTGAGAATGTAGTTTGTGGAACCATTTACGATTCCGCTGATTTTATTTATATGATTTCCTGTAAGGGAGGATTGTAAAGTTCTTAGAATAGGTATTCCACCGGCGACTGCGGCTTCAAAAAAGAAATGACAATTGTTTTGTTTGGCTAGCTCTGATAATTCCTTGCCATAGAGGGCGATTAGGTCTTTGTTTGCCGAAACAACGTGTTTTCCATTTTTAAAGGCGGCTTCTATAATTTCCTTGGATTTCTCTATTCCTCCCATTACTTCAACTACTATATCTATCTTTGGGTCTAGAAGAATGTCTTCAGGCCTGGAGGTAAGTATGCTATTGGATGTATCAACGGTGCGGGTCTTCCCGGTATCTCTGACACATATTTTGCTTATCTGCGTGGTAGCCCCTAGCTGGCGCTCTACCAATTCACGATTGCAGGTAAGTATCTGCACGGTTGAGGAGCCAACGGTTCCTAGACCAAATATTCCTATCTGTAATGTTTTCAAAATAAATTCCTCCTTTTCTTTGTTTATTTTCTTGCTTCTAGCATCTCTGCTATTTGGACTGCATTGCTGGCTGCTCCCTTTCTAATATTATCTGCTACACACCAGATATAGAAAGTATTGTCCTGGGAAATATCTCTCCTGATTCTTCCGACATAGACCTCATCGCTACCACTGGCTTCTAGTGGAGTAGGATAGGCATTCTTGTCCGGTTCATCTACTAGGACTAGTCCAGGTGCATCCCTTAATATTTTTCTGATTTCTTCCACACTAGTATCTTCTTTGAATGTTACATTGATGTCTACTGAGTGTGAATTTAGGACTGGAACACGGGCACAAGTGGCTGTGATCTTTACATCGTCACCAAGTGATAATATTTTTTTTGTCTCATCAATCATCTTCATCTCTTCCTTTGTGTAGCCGTTTTCCAAGAATACGTCTATGTGGGGAAGGACATTGTTGTAGATTGGATGAGGATATTTCTTAGGCTCCTGTCCATTTTGACCATTTACTAGGTCGTCTATACCACCCTTGCCTGATCCTGATACAGCCTGATAAGTTGTGTAGGCTACACGCTTTAGACCAAAGGCATCATGCAGTGGCTTTAGTGGAACTACTGACTGAATAGTAGAGCAGTTTGGGTTAGCTATGATTTTTCTCTTGAGTTTAGGTTCATTGCACTCTGGCACTATCAGGTCGATGTCTTCTTCCATCCTCCAAGCACTTGAGTTGTCAATAACGACTATGCCCCTTGCTTCTGCTATAGGTGCAAACTTACGAGAAGTATCTCCACCTGCAGAGAAGATTGCATAATCGATTTCCTTGTCAAAGGACCTATCCGTCAATTCTTCAACGACTACATCCTGGCCTCTGAACTGGAGAACCCTTCCAGCTGACCTTGATGATGCCATAAGGTAGATATTATCAACCTCCAGCTTGCTCTCACCAAGCCTTTCAATCATCTTTGTTCCTACGAGCCCTGTGGCTCCTACAATTGCGAAATTAGCCATAATACTATTTCCTCCTTAACCTTTATTTATGAGTTTTGTATGACGAGTGTCATTATTTAAAAAGCAAGTGCAGTTAGTCCACTCTCGCTTGATTCGCTAAATCGCATTAATATATTATATAAAGTTTGTAAAACATTATACGTCATAAAAAAGTTTTTGTAAATAGTAAATATCTAAAAAATGAAATTTAAGGCTAATAGGGATGCAATTTTTTGATATATTTTATATGATAAGTTATAATATAGGTGTACAAGTTAGGGATGGAAATATAAAATTTTGAGGAGGTCTTGTATGTATTATTCAAAAGGATATGAGTCACCCCTAGGGCCTTTGACCCTGGTATGTGATCAAGCAGTTGGTGGTGCAGTCGGCCACAACCCTATAGGTATAATTATACCCTGCCACAGGGTTGTTGGAAGTGATGGTAGTCTGATTGGCTATGCTGGTGGTATAGACAAGAAGAAGTGGCTATTGGAGCATGAGGGCATAAATATAGATTAATTTTGTGATAAAAATTGTAATTTGTGGCTAATTAAGTTAAAATATATAGAGTAGCATAAGGATTATTATAGACTATTTAATAGGACTTTTAATGATAGATACCTTATAATCGAAAAGAATATGTAATTTAATTGGAGGTTATTTAATATGAACATTAATCAAAAGGCAGTAAATGCTTTGAGAATCTTGTCAGCTGACCAGGTTCAAAAGGCCAATTCAGGACACCCAGGCTTGCCACTAGGTGCAGCACCTATAGCATACAGTCTATGGGCTAACAATATGAATCACAACCCTAAAAATCCTAACTGGGAAAACAGGGACAGGTTCATCCTATCAGCAGGACACGGTTCTTCACTACTATACTCACTACTTCATATGTTTGGATATGGAGACCTTAGTATAGATGATTTAAAGAACTTCAGGCAGTTTGGTAGCCTTACTCCAGGTCATCCAGAATACAAGCATACAGCAGGTGTAGAATCTACTACAGGACCTTTGGGAGCAGGTGTATCTACAGCAGTAGGTATGGCTATGGCAGAGGCACACTTGGCAGCCAAGTTCAACAAGGATGGATACCCATTAGTTGACCACTATACATATGCCCTAACTGGTGATGGATGTTTGATGGAGGGTATAGCCTACGAAGCCCTATCATTGGCCGGAACACTAAAATTAGACAAACTAATCGTCCTATACGATTCAAATAAGATAACTATAGAAGGTGACACAGATGTTGCCTTTACAGAAGATGTAGCTGCTAGATTTAAAGCATTTGGCTTCCAGGTGCAGGTGGTAGCTGACGGTAATGACCTAGAAGCTATTGATGCAGCTATTGCCAAGGCTAAGGCTGACAAGGAAAGACCATCTCTAATCATATGCAAAACTCAGATTGGATACGGGTGTCCAGCTAAAGTTGGTAAGGCATCTGCCCACGGAGAACCACTAGGTGAGGAAAATGTAGCAGAACTTAGAAAGTTCCTAGGTTGGGAAAATCAGACAGCATTTGAAGTAGATGCAGAAATATATGACCACTACAAGGCTCTTGCACAAGAAGGTGCCAAGAAGGAAGAAGCATGGAAGGCTATGTTTGCAGAATATGCAGATAAGTATCCTCAGGAAGCCAAGCTATGGGATGAATACTTTGCAAAGCCAGATGTAAGCAAGATTATGGATTCTGAAGCTTATTGGGCTCATGAGGACAAGGCTATGGCCACTAGAGCTGTATCAGGAGAGATAATCAATAAATTAAAGGACATATATCCTAACCTAGTTGGTGGATCAGCTGACCTATCTCCATCTAACAAGACAGAAATGAAGGGACAGGGATTCTTCTCAGCTTCTGATAGAAGCGGTAGAAATATCCACTTTGGTGTAAGAGAAATGGCTATGACAGCTATCACTAATGGTATCTACCTACATGGTGGACTAAACCCATACTGTGCTACATTCTTCGTATTCTCTGACTTTATGAAGCCAATGATAAGACTATCAGCCCTAATGGGTCTACCAGTGACATTTGTACTGACTCACGACTCAATCGGTGTTGGTGAAGATGGTCCTACACATGAGCCAATAGAACAGTTGGCTATGTTAAGGTCTATACCGAACCTAAATGTATTTAGACCAGCTGACTACACAGAAACTGCAGCAGCATGGGCAAGTGCTATAGGTTCAGAGGCAACTCCAACTGCTATAGTTCTTACTAGACAGAACCTACCTCAGTTAGAAGGTTCTTCTAAGGAAGCCTTCAAGGGTGGATATGTACTAGCAGAGGCAGCCAACAAGGACAAGATAGACCTAATCATAATGGCATCTGGTTCAGAAGTAGAATTAGCTCTTGGTGCTAAGCTTGAACTAGAAAAGGAAGGCAAGTCAGTAAGAGTAGTATCTATACCATGTATGGATATATTTGAGGCTCAGTCTCCAGAATATATAGAATCAGTTCTTCCAGCAGCTGTTAGAACTAGATTGGCTGTAGAAGCAGCTAACCCAATGCCATGGTACAAGTATGTTGGCCTAGATGGTGATGTAGTTGCAATGACTACATTTGGAGCATCAGCACCAGCTAAGGTATTGTTCGAACACTTTGGATTTAGCGTGGCTAATGTAGTAGAAAAGGCTAAGGCCCTAGTTAAGTAAGAAATAGGTCGAGTCATAATAGAGTGACGCAAAGGCTAATGATTTAGCCAAGTAAAAGAATAAAATATAGGCTTTGATATGCTAAGTCTGTTTATGAGGTCCCACTTATCTGGATATCCAGATAAGTGGGACCTTTTTTGCCACTTGTCACCAGATATGACCACTTGTCCATAATTTATGATTTTTGCTTGATATCTTGCTAGAATAGACATATAAGATAAACAATGTGGCAAACCTAAACTATATAGAGTCTGCATCCATGCTTCTCAGCAAGGAGATCTTGATAGAGTTTGGAGCCTTGTATGCTGGCCTGATGAGTATCTATTTTTATGCTGAGTTTTCAAGTCTTTATAGGAAGGCCTATAGAGACTATATTTTTACGAAATAATATTGTAATTTCTTCATTGAAATTGTAATGCTAAAAGGCATAAGTATATTTTATGTATAGGATTGATTATACAATGCATATTTATTATTAATGAAAAGACGTAAAAGTTCGCTTAAATATGTACGTATAAAGTGTGTATAAATAAAAAGTTCGTATACTTTCAGTGTTTGTTAAAAAACTTACTTTTTTGCAAAAAAACTTCTGAAAAAGTGTTGACGGTAAAAAGCAATTATGATATTATAATACTTGTCCTTGAGAGGACGGCAGAGTTAAAGAAAGTTTGACCAATTCAGTTTGAAAAATAGATTGTGGTCTTACTAAAATGTGGTTACTAT
Source organism: Peptostreptococcus sp. MV1 (assembly GCF_000758885.1). Lineage (GTDB taxonomy): Bacteria > Bacillota > Clostridia > Peptostreptococcales > Peptostreptococcaceae > Peptostreptococcus. Next base: position 32,299 of record NZ_JRNB01000041.1, read on the forward strand.
GGCAAGGAGGATACACCTGTTCCCATTCCGAACACAGAAGTTAAGCTCCTTAGCGCTGA
>NZ_JRNB01000042.1 GCF_000758885.1 Peptostreptococcus sp. MV1
AGTCTTGACATATATTTCAGGTCAAGTTCTGATATTTTGGCAGGAAGGACAAAAAGTGTACAAATTGATATTGCAATTTTGGAAATGAATTAAAACAAGAATTTGATAAACTTTCATGGGAACAAAAGAGGATAAAGGAAGTAGTTAAGCATATTCAAATCTGTATCAGCAAAAGAGAGCATTATCAGGGTTATCGCAGAAATCCGAATGATAAAATTTATATGATGATGAACCGAAAAGATATAGAAGCCTATCAGAAATCCTATGAGGAAATAGATATTTTTCTTAAGCAATTTCCGCATTTGAAAGATACTATATTAGAAGGATTGAAGAAAAAATCAGGTAAAAATTTTTTTAGGAAATTAAACGAGCATTCTAAAGAATTGCAAGCTAAACAAGAGGAGATAATCAAGAAACATAATTCATTAGCAGTTCAGTATGCGGAATTGGAACATTTAAAAAATAACATGAATGAATATTTCGGAAGAAATAAAGCAGAGAAAAAAGAATCGGTTATTGGTGCGATTAAGAGTCAGCATATCGAATATATGGATAAGCATAAAGAAAAGAAAGAAGTAAGCAAAGAAGTTGAACGATGAATTTATGATTGGTGTGGTCTTAGGTCTACACCAATTTTTTGGTATCCGATTTATTTTTTGCAACTATATGTAGTATGTGTTATAATATAATGTATAAAAAGTCCATTTTTATGGAATGAGGAGAAATAAAAATGAAATTTAACTACAATGGATTATGGAAGTTGTTGATAGACAAGAATATGAAGAAGAAGGATTTAATAGATGAGACAGGAATATCACCAACAACGATATCAAAAATGGTTAGAGGTGATGCGGTATCTCTTTCTGTAATAGGGAAAATTTGTGAAGAATTAGGTGCAGATGTAGGAGATTTGATTTGTATTGAAAAAGACATAGAGGAAGACAAATAAATGGCATTTACAATTGATGTAGATGAGGAGAAATGGAGCAAAAAAGTTCTGGAAACTCTTCTTATCGATAGAACTACGAATAGAAATATAATTTGGGGAACAGATGACTATGAAAATTTAGGAAAAGAGTACAATTCTCACTTTCCTATTCTTTTTTATCTAATTACTGGGGAAAATAGCAATATTATTCAGCCAAGAATATTAAAAACAAAAGAAAATCAAGGCAATCGAACTAAAGAAAAGGCAGAGGTCTTTACACCTAGTTGGATATGTAATGCTCAAAATAATTTGGTTGACAAGGCATGGTTTGAAAGAGATAAAGTTTTTAATATTGAAAAAGAAAAAACTTGGGAAGCTATCACTGAACAAATAGAATTTCCTAAAGGAAAGATTTGGAAAACATATGTTGATGAAAATAGACTTGAAATTACCTGCGGAGAAGCTCCTTATTTAGTTAGCCGTTATGACACAGTTACAGGAGAGTCTATAGAATTAGAGAGTAGAATTGGTATGCTCGATCGAAAAATGAGAATTGTAAATGAAAATACTGAAACAGAAAAAGACTGGTTAAAATGGGCAGAAAGAGCCTTTCAGAGTATTTACGGTTTTGAGTTTCAGGGAGACAGTTTACTTATAGCAAGAGAAAATCTTCTTGCATCCTATTGTGATTATTATGAAGCTAGATTAAAAAGAGAGCCGGAAGAAAAAGAGCTATTAAAAATTGCAAAAATAATTTCATGGAATTTATGGCAAATGGATGGACTTACCTTTACTATTCCTTATCAAGAAGCTGTTGAACCAAATATGCAACTTAAGTTTTTTGATTTAGTAGGAGAAGAAGAAAAAGTTTTATGTGTTATTAAAGATTGGCGAGCAAGAAAAAACATTACTTTCCAAGACTTGTTAAATAAAGAGGATGATGCAAATGAAAGAAAATAAGATTGAAGCTATAGATATATTAGATAGGATTATCATTGGAAGAGTAGAGCCTCATATTTATGCTTTTACAACAAATACAGTGCCAAATTATTTAAAGGTTGGCGATACATATAGACCTGTATCAAAAAGATTAAATGAATGGAGAGTATTTTTTCCGGAACTAGAGAAGCAATATGAAAATAAAGCCATCATCGATGAAGAAACTTATTTTAGAGACTATGCCATTCATCAATATCTTGAGAATGATTTAAACAAAGAAAGATTAAAGCGAGCTGATTTAGAAGATGACATCTATTACAGTAAAGAATTTTTCAAAGAAACAGAAATAGAAGATATTGATAATGCAATTGAAGATATAAAAGGAAATTATCAAGCTAATTCAAGCAAATATGAATACTATAGTTCAAAGAATAAACTACCCCAAACATATCATTATGAGAGGGGCGGAAATTGGGATTTAAGACCAAACCAAGAAGCTGCTGTAGATAGCTTTATTAATGCTGTTAAAAATGGGCGAAGAAATCTTTTAATGTATGCAGTTATGCGTTTTGGAAAGTCATTTACATCACTTTGCTGTGCTTTAAAAATGAATGCTAAAACTGTCCTAGTTGTATCAGCTAAGGCGGATGTTAAAGATGAATGGAAAAAAACTGTTGAAAGTGCAGGGAACTTTTTCGAGTATGTATTCTTAGAATCATCTGATTTACTGGCTAATGAGAATGTAATATCAGAAAAACATTCAGAAGGAAAGAAAGTAGTTATATTTCTAACTCTTCAAGATCTTCAAGGGGATAACATTAAAGATAAACATAAGGAACTTTTTGGAGAACAAATTGATCTTCTTATTGTTGATGAAACACATTTTGGAGCAAGAGCAAAATCTTTTGGAAAGATTTTAAAGAATGCTGGTTATGATAAGACTGACGAAAAGAACATCAGTAAACTTGAAGATGAAAATATAGATTTAGTAGACGCAGATGTTGAGATTAAAAAAATTAACGCAAAAATAAGACTTCACCTATCAGGAACACCTTATCGTATTTTGATGGGAAGCGAATTTGAAAAAGAGGACATTATTTCATTTGTTCAGTTTTCAGATATTGTAAAAGAACAAGAAGAGTGGGATAGAAAATATCTTAATAATGATGATGTGAATGAGTGGGACAATCCATATTATGGTTTTCCTCAAATGGTTCGCTTTGCTTTTAACCCAAACAAATCTTCTCGTGAAAAAATGGAAGCTTTGAGAAAAAGTGGAGTTAGCTTTGCTTTTTCAAAATTACTTGAACCGATTTCTATAAAAAAAGATGCGATTAATCAAGGGCATAAGAAGTTTATAAATGAGTCTGAAATTCTTGATTTACTTAGGGTAATTGATGGAAGTAAAGAAGATGAAGAACTATTAGGCTTCTTAGACTATGACAAAATAAAAGAAGGCAAGATGTGTAGACATATGGTTATGGTTTTACCTTATTGTGCTTCTTGTGATGCCATGGAAGAACTTATTAGAACAAATAAAGATATATTTAAGAACTTAAACGAATATGAAATTATAAATATTTCAGGAGTAGAAGCTAGAAGAGAATATAGTAAGCCTGATGATATTAAGAGAAAAATTAAAGAGTGTGAAGAAAAAAATCAAAAAACATTAACACTGACGGTAAATAGAATGCTAACAGGCTCTACTGTAGAACAGTGGGATACCATGCTTTATTTTAAAGATACAGCTTCCCCTCAAGAATACGACCAATCTATTTTTAGGTTGCAAAATCAATATGTTAGAACCTTATCTAGTGAAAATGGATTTATCAAAGAGAACTTGAAACCTCAGACTTTGCTTGTAGATTTTGATCCAAATCGACTATTTAGAATGCAGGAACAAAAATCTCTTATTTACAATGTAAATACAGAAAAAAATGGAAACAGTAAGCTAAAAGAAAGAATTGTAGAAGAACTTCGTATTTCCCCAATTATTATGATGAATCATAATAAAATAAAACAAGTAGATGCTACGAATATTTTAGAGGCAGTAAGTGAATACAATAATCAAAGAAGTGTTTCAGATGAGGTAGTGGATATACCTGTTGATTTAGCTCTTTTAAATGATGTTGATATACGAAAGGTTATAGAAGCTCAAGCCGAGTTTAATTCAAAGCAAGTATTAACCATAGATCCAAATCAAGGTGATGGTGAAGACTTGGATATAGAAGGGCCAAAAGATGATAAAAAAGATAGTGGTGATAAAAAAGATACACCAACTGAAGATTATACTGAAACAAAAACAGATGATGAGGTTAAAAAACTAGAAAGTCAAATTAAGACATACTATCAAAGATTACTTTTTTATTCTTTCTTAACAAAGGACAAGGTTTCATCTTTAGATGATATTTTGAATACATTGGACAAATTTGACAACCAAAGAATTGCAAAAAACCTCTATTTGGAGAAAGGTGTATTGCAAAAGATTAGCGACAGGATGGATCCATTTAAGAGAAGTAGTTTGGATTATAAAATTCAAAACATCTTTAGGCTTGCCTCAGATGAATGTGTTTCACCTCTTGATAGGGCGATGACCTCAATTAAAAAATTTAATCGAATGTCGGAATCTGAAGTTATCACCCCTTCAAAAGTTTGTGATGAGATGGTAGCATTACTACCGGAAGAGGATTTAAGAGAAATAGTAGATAAAGAGGACAAGTTACTTGATATTGCAAGTAAATCAGGTGAATATGCTGTATCTTTATATAAGAGATTAACAACAGAACTTGGATATTACCACGAAGATGTAGAAGACATTATTTATTCAATTCCTACATCATCAATAGCGTATGAATTTACGAGAAGATTCTATGAAATATTGAATTTGAATGTAGATAATATAGCGAGTGGGTTTAATGCGTATGATTTGATTGAAGTGAAAGATGAAAATGGAGAAGTAAATTACACAAGGATTAATGATCTTCTTAAGCAAGATAAATTGTTTAGCAAGATTAGTCTTAAAGATGAAATAAAGGCAGGTGAGAATAGGGTGAAGTTTGGAGCTGTGATTGGCAATCCGCCATATCAAATTAGTGATAATGATAGCGGAACAGGAAGTGCGAAGCCAATATATAATAAGTTTTCTATGGTTGCCTTAGGTCTAAAACCAGCCTATGTAACAATGATTATACCAAGTGTATGGTTTACTGGCGGAAAAGGTTTAGATGATTTTAGGGAATACATGCTAGACAATAAAGGGCTTAAATTAATAACGAATTTTATTACATCTCAAGATGTATTTCCTCACGTAAATTTAAGAGGAGGGGTAAATTATTTTTTATTTGATAGCGAGTATGATAATACCGCAGGAATAAGAATTAAAACAGTCAAAGATGGAGCGGTAATCAGTGATCAAATAAGGCCCAAAAAGATAGATGGGATAGACATTTTTATTACTGATAATGTAGCATACAACGTTATTTTTAATATGATAAGAAAGAAACACATTTATATTGAAGATAATTCTACTAAAATGTTATCAACATATGTATCTGTAAGGAATCCTTTTGGGTTTAATACAAGATTCACATCAAGTGAATCTTTTAAGAGTTCTACAAAGTCATTAATTGATCCAGTTAAAATTTATGCAAGTAGAGGGAAAATTGGATATGTAGAAAATGATTTAATTCAAAAAAACAGAGATTGGATCCAAAGTTGGAAGGTTATAACACCATTTGCAAATAACATAGGGACTAATTTAGCTGATGATAATTTAAATACCATTATAAGTGAGCCTAATTCAATAGTAACGGAAACTTATTTGGTTATTGGGGGAGATCTAAACCTTGATGAACAATCATCTAATAATATAGAAAAATATCTTAAAACCAAAATGGTTAGATATTTGATTAGCATTTCCAAAGCCAATCAAAATGGCACAAGAGTTACCTATAGGTTTGTCCCAATGCAAGATTTCACAGAAAAATCGGATATTGATTGGTCAAAATCAATAAATGAAATAGATGAGCAGTTATTTAATAAGTATGGGTTGTCAATAGAAGAAAGAGAACATATAAAATCTTCAATAAAGTACATGTAGGAGGAATATAAAAATGAGTGTACAATCTGAATTTAAAAAATTCAATGATAAAATCAGAGCGGATTTTGAAGTGAAAAAAGAATTAAGTGATAAGAGAGATATATTGCTTGGTAAACTGAGGAATAACGATGAATTACCTTCATTTAAGGAACTAAATCAAGGTAGTTATGCAATGTGTACAGGTATCGAACCTGAAGATGACAGCGAATATGACATTGATGTAGCTTTAAGATTTTCTGCAAACAAGGATGATTATGATCCAATTGAGTTAAAGGAAAAAATTTGTGAAATTCTAAAAAATCATACAGACTACGGATCTGAAATTAAGAAACCGTGTGTTACAGTTACTTACAAAAAAGATGGAGAAGCTAAATTTCACGTTGATTTAGTTACATATCTTTATGCTGATAAAGATGATGAAAAAAGTCAATTGTATATAGCTAAAGGAAAAGATAAAGACTCACAAGAATGGGAAGAGGCAGATCCTAAAGGATTAGTTGACTATATAAATGATAGTGTGGAGGTTGGAGAAAAAAGAAATCAATTTAGAAGAGTAATTAGATATTTAAAGAAATGGAAAAATAGAAAATTTTCAAATACTGGTCATGCTAATCCACCTAGTATAGGAATCACATTGATTGCTGCTGATAATTTTAATTATTATGAAGAAGACGACTTAAGCTCTCTAATTGATGTTGTAAATACTATAATTAATAAGTTTGGTTATGTTAGGACAAATGAATCTGGAAGGTATATGTATAGAATATCTTTGTCGTTGCCATATATTTTAAAGTTTAAATTTGGTAATGATATTTTTGAAAAAATGAGTGATGCTCAGATGACAGATTTTAAGGATAAAATTGAAAAGCTTAAAAAAGATCTCGTAGAAGTCAGAGATGAAGCAGATGAACTAGAACAATATAAGAAATTAAATAAAATTTTTGGAGATGATTTTGAAATACCTGAAGCAAAGAATTCAGCTAAAAAACAATTTGATTATATTCCATCTTCTAGTGCTTCTGGAATGGAGTAATTAATGGTTAACTACACTGATATTAGCAATGTTGTATTGGATAATAAGCATATTTCTGAATCAGATGTTAGGCAAAATGAAATATTTAATGGACAAAGTTATGCTTGGATTATTAGCTGCAAACTTGATATATTGAAGGAGTGGATACCTATTGTAATAGGTATCCCTGATGACTGGGAATTAAATTTGTTTGATTTCTATTTGATTGATGAATTGCCGTTTATACCTCATATAGATAAAAAAGGAAAATTATGCTTATTTGATTTAGAAGGTACAATAATTTATCCGGAATTTGAAGGGCTTTTTAAGCAATGTATTTTAAAAGCGAAAGAGTTAATTGAAGATGGAATTTTAGGTAAAAATAAAGAGGATTTTATAAAGGAATTTGATTCGTATTTTGCATTGCTCATGGATATATCGACTGCTCATGTTTCACTTCCAACTGAGAAGAAAGATACAAATATAAAATTTTGTGAAATAGCATCGAAAAGTAAACAAAGAAAGAATGAGTCGTTTGTAGCGTATATAAAAAGAAAAAATGATGTAAAATATTTTGCTTCTACCAATCAAAAAGATTTTGATACTTGGGGAAAAAAAGGTACACAAAAAAACGGCATCTACCTTTATATTAATCCACTTGAGTATATATATCCTCCTAATATTTTTGATTATAAGCTTGATGAGTTCTTAAATAAACTGTTGAGTTTCATAAATTTTGAGTCTTTCAATAAATTGAAAGGTAAATGCAGTAGTAAATTAATGTTGGTTTTTGAAATAAAACAAGATGATGATATGGTAAATACTTGCGGATTTATGGTTGAAAATCCAAAATTTTTAACAAAAGATAAAGTTCGACTTGTATCTTTTACCAGAATAATCCCCCTTTCAATTCACAGACTAGATGTAGATTATTTATCTAGTAGAACTTATTTTTTAGCAAATAAGGTTGTTAATAAATCTATTTTATTGATTGGGTGTGGCTCTATTGGTGGTTATGTATTTCATGATTTAATTAAATCAGGGTGTAAAAACATAATACTCGTTGATAATGATATATTAAAACCAGAAAACGCATTTAGGCATTTTCTCGGGATAGAATCAACTTATGGTTATAAGGCAGTATCTTTAGTTAACTATGCAAAGAAGACATTGCCAGAAATAAATGCAAAAGCAATTTCGGAAAAAATAGAAGATGCAATAATTGATTGTGATTTAAATTTTGATGATTTTGATTACATTGTTTCTGCCACTGGTAATCACACGATAAATATATGGTTGAATAAATATCTATTGGAAAATAAAATTCTGAAAACAGTATTTTATATATGGAATGAACCTTTAGATATAGGTTGCCATGTTGCGAGAATTAATATTAAAGACGGAAATGATTATCGAGATATTTTTAGTATCAATCATGACGGAATATTAGATTTATCTTCATATGTTAAAAACGGACAAGTTTTTGCTAAAACGTATTCTGGATGTAATGGTGCATTCATACCTTATGGCTCAACGTTATCAGTTGAAAGTTCGATTTTGTTCATGGATTTATTTAAGCGAGAGATAGATGGAAGGGTAAGCAATAATGTTATTGCTTCTAAAAAGGGAGATGATTACTATCTTACTAAGGCAGGTTTTTCTGTTTCGGATAGATATATAAATCAAAAAGAAAAATATCTAGAAGTGTCATTATGTGATTTAGGAAAGGATGATATATAGGGGTGAGCAATGATATTGCGATTATTGTAAATAAGAGAAAAATCAAAGTATGCCACAATATAACACATACCTTACTTGAATACATGCAAAAAGGCTTTTTCTCAAAGGAAGCTGGTGGGATTTTGATAGGCAAAGAAAATAAATCTAATGAAAATATAATAATTAATCATATAACTGTTCCGATGCCTAAAGATGAAAGGAAACACAACAGATTTATAAGAAAAGATAAAAGGCATATAGAATTGTTTGAAAATCTTTATAAAAAAAGTGATGAGACTCTCAGATATATAGGCGAGTGGCATACTCATCCTGAAGCAATACCTAATTTTTCATGCATAGATTTAAAAAATTGGAAGAAGATTAGCAAGGATTCAAAGGGTGATGTTAAATTTTATCATATAATAGTAGGATATGAAGCCATTAGAATGTGGGAAATAAATAATACATTACAAGTTAGATTAATAAAGACTATTTTCTGGAAGGATGTGGGTGGAAATTGATAGTGAAAAAATATATAAAGAACTTTATATTAGATTCAGCAAGAGAATTAATGCAAATATTCTCTCTGATTATTTGTTTAATAGCTCCGACGATTGTTAATCTGGCTGGAATAATTAAAACACTTTTGGGTGATGTGAGCCCTACGATAGAAAATGCAAAATATTATTATTTAATGATTTCTGGGAATTGGACTATGGGATGTCTAATTGCATTATATGTTTTATTTCATGTCATTAGAAAATCAAATAAAGAGAAAATTTATAATAAAGGGAACATTTATCACAATAAACCATATTGCTGGTATTGGTTGTGTTCAAAGATACTAGGATATGAAAAATGCAACTTAATCTTAGTGCCAATATATACTCAATATAAGTTGATTCTTAGAGACACCTTTGAAGAATATCCTTTTGAAGAAAGTGTTTTTCCACAGAAAGAATACCAGATTAATGTTGAAAGAAAAATGAATGAAATAAATCCTAACTCTAAAGATATTAATTTAATAATACAAGATACTTATCCTATCTCTTACAACCAAATACCTTCCAATTTCAAAACCAATACGACTATTTCGGTGAAAAGAGATTTTTTAAGATTTGGTGAGAGAGTATATTCTAAAGAACTTGTTGATACTATTGTTGAAGAGATAAGAGAATTAAACGACGGTGTAACCCTTAATATTTTTTCAACGACGAATCCTAAAAATACATTTGAAATTGTAAAAAAAGCTATATCTCTTGCAGAAAGAGGTAATGTTAAACATGTTAATGTATTTCAACAAAATAGGGATGGAGAAAGAATTTTTGCTAATAAACCTCATAACGTTATGTAGGTGTTTTACAACAACATGAAGTTCGTGCTTGCAATATGCTTGCAAAAAATCAGATAAACAGAAATAAAACGGATAATAAGGCTAAATTTGATAATAAAAACCTTGATTTTACTCCATTTATACAAAACGATATCAATGGACATATCGAATGGGAATAGTATAATAAATCGGTGTACCTCTTTATTTGCAAGGGGTACACCTTTTAAAATTATATCAAGGGAGTTAAAAAGGAGTTATTTTATTTTGGTTCTATGTCAAATAACGTTGGTGATAATTTAAATCAATAAAATCTATTAA
>NZ_JRNB01000043.1 GCF_000758885.1 Peptostreptococcus sp. MV1
TCTTACGACTTTGAAAGCATTTTTGTTACCATCAACGCTATATATTATAGAACCCAAAAAGCACCCTAACTACCGTTAAGATGCTTAGTCTAGAATTGTAATACTTTCAATGTCAGATTGTTCCGCAATGTAATGCTTACCTATAAATATCGCTGCTTCCTCATCTTCATCCTCAGATTGCATATAGTAAGAGCAATAATCTTCATTTGATTTTCCATTTGTATAAGCAATTCTAATTTGATGTCCTTCAGCTCTTCTCATTTCCTCTAGACTTACCATTGCTCGGCTCCTTTCTAGGCACTATATGCCTACCCTTATTTGAATAGTGTATTTAAAATTATCCATTGTTACACCTACTAGTCTAAGATTGTAATACTTTCAATGTCAGACTGTTCTGCCACGTAATGTTCACCTATAAATATCAATGCTTCCTCTTCATCATTGGCTGGATGCATATAATACGAACAATAATCTTCGCTTGATTCACCATTTGTATAAACGACTCTAATTCGATGCCCTTCAGCTTTTCTCATTTCCTCCAGACTTACCATTGTTTTGCTCCTTTCTAGGTACTACGTGTGTACCACTCTTTGAATAGTGTATTGAAAAATTATTATGATCTACTATGTGTTTGCCTTGCTTACCCTCATGAATCTTTTTAATACACTCATCGGATTTTATATATTTCCTTGTTTCTTCAATTTTACCATCCATAGCCTTTTGTATCAAGTCGTCTTTGGTCTTTTTAATATTAACTTCAGTTATTTTGCCCATCTTCTGATGCATCTCTAATTTGTAATCCTTGGTAATCTCCCAGAATTAAATCAGTTATAGCATCAATAACCACGGCATATATTCCGCTATGTAACTTTCTCATTCTACCACTAGATGGAACTGAGGCCCAAAACCTAGCCTTGCTAACACTGTCTGAGTGAATCCCACTCTTAAAAAACTCCTCTAACTCTGATGGGTAACCCCTGTACCAAACTCTATTTTTAATGCAGTTATTGTTAAAGCTAACTCGTTCGGTCAGATTGACCGGTACATCAGCATTCTTCTTAATTATATTTTCTAACCACTTCATATTATCTACTCTTCTTTTTATTCTGGCCGGTACCAGTATGTAGTTGGCCCTTTTATTCTCTTAGCCCTGAGTACTTTATTGCATTAAAATTAGACCTTTTAACGACTTGTCTAGGTCGGTTGTTTTATGTACAGTCATATTTAGCTTTCAGTGAAGAGGCCTGACTGAAACTATCACTAAAAAAGCACCCTAACTATTCAAAGTTAAAGTGCTTTAATAAATTTTATGCCCGTTCCTATATGCCTCTTTTGCTTCTGTAAGGGTCATCCTATTGGGTCCTCTTAACCCATTGTCTTCATCAACGCCTTGGTTTTGATATCCACAATTCTCGCAGATGTCAAAAAAGTCAACCCAGTTACCGCAAACTGGACACTTCATAGGGTAAGAACATTCATCTTTTCTGGTAATATTATTGTTATAGTTTACCAAGCCTCTCCACCTGCTCTCTCATATAATCGTTCACTCCATTGTCAGGCTTAAAAAATATTGATATTTTTTAAGCCTGCTACCTAAAGCAAAATCATTCGTACTTATTCTACCCTTAAATGCAAATCCTGATTTAGTAACAAACCCTAACACATCATCACTTAATGGTTCGGCTAATACTTCCATTTTGTGCCACTTGTGAATCCTCTTAATCTTTTTATTTCTATACTTATTTTTATTGTTCTAACTCTAAGTCACCATCAAAATCTTCATACTCTAAGTAGAAATTATCCTTTTCATCACTAGAAAAATCCACTTCATTGTGTCCATTTTTAAGAGGGTGTTCATGTCTTTCCCCCTTATCAAGACCAATCGTTACAAGTACAATATTACCCTTTACCCTATCCATATTAATAGCTAGCTTTCCGTCTCTAAGGTGATTTTCCACCTTAAAAAATTCATGCTCATCTGACCTAATTTCCATCGCCCCACTAGTGTCATTTATTTTTATTTTCAAACTGCCATCTGTATCTTCCAGCACTTCAGTATCATACTCAAAGGCTCGATTTATAAAATCTCCAACAGACTCTATACTTACAGCAGGTAATCCATTTTCGTCAAAGACTTTTTTCACTTTACCTAAAATAGGACTCATGGACATCAAAAGTGCAATGAGGGCACATAGGCTAGCAAACTTAGACTTTTTCTTCGCACTGCCCTTGTCAGGAACATCATAATCCTCCAATTTCTTGATTATGCTCTTGAAGCCCTTTTCTTCCTTGCCAGTATGGTTATTATTACTTTTAATTGATTTACTTATTCTCTTTTTAAGCTTTTGCTCTACCTTTCTCCCCTTCTTATCAAAAGGGTTCTTATTTTTTTTATCCAGGATTTCACTTCTCCTAGTAACCTTTGCAGGGTCTTCTATGGATGAATAATTCAACCTATATCCCGTCCTAGCTTTTTGCTCTTTCATATACTCCCTCCTAACATAAAAGAACCCTCACTAACTCATACTATTTTTTTCTTGGCATTGCTCTAGATACACCTACATATATTATCAATGATGTAACTATACCGAAAAGTGCCTGCATTGAATTGGCTGGCACAGCTGCGGCTGAAGTCTTCAAACCGTACATAAATATTTCACCGATAAAGTAACCAGTCACCATAATCACACCACCGACTACTGTACCTATAATTCTACCTTTTCTACCAGATACTTTTTCAGCTATCAAGCCACATATAAATCCCTCTAACCCCTTGGCAATAAGAGTAACTGGTGCATATACACCATAGCCAGATATAAGGTCTGCTAGGGCAGATCCCACACCACCGACTACTGCACCCTGTTTTTTGCCAAGGTAAAGGGCTGTGAATAATACCACTGTATCTCCCATATTTACATAACCGTGAGCCCCTATTACAGGTATCTGCACTATCATTGTCATTACTGTCGTCATGGCCATCAATATACCACATAAGACAATGTCTTTCGTATTAAATCCTTCATTTTTTCCTAACTGTTCACTCATAATAACCTCCATATATAATTTCGTTAGTAAGACCTAAGCTGGTCTCCATAAACAATATAATACACTTTGGTAAAATATTCAATTAAATGGCCAATTTTATTAACTTTGTATGGGTACAAAAAAGGATTGGCTAGGCCAATCCTTTATTTTTCTTGAGTTATAGAGATTCATTTCTTGCTGCTGCCGCCTTTATGCTAGCGTAGTCAACCTTTTCTCCCCTCTTCTTTCTTTCCATCAATTCAGCTGTAGCTGTGAAAAGAACGTCTGTTGATGAGTTAAGACCAGTTTCACAAGAGTCCTGAATAACACCTATTATGAAACCAACACCAACAACCTGCATTGATATGTCAGCTGGTATACCGAATAGTGAACAAGCCAGTGGTATCAATAATAATGATCCTCCAGCAACTCCAGATGCACCACAAGCTGATACAGCTGATAGCACACTTAGTATAATTGCAGTTGGTATATCAACACTAATTCCTAATGTATGAGCTGCTGCCAATGCTAGTATAGCTATTGTTACGGCTGCTCCACCCATGTTTATTGTAGCTCCTAGTGGTATAGATACTGAATATGTATCCTTATCTAGACCCAAGCTCTTACACAAGCTCATATTTACTGGTATATTGGCTGCAGAACTTCTTGTAAAGAAGGCATACATACCACTATCCTTTAGTGTTCTCATTACCAATGGGTATGGATTAGTTCTTGTACAGATCCATACGATTATTGGGTTTACAACTAGAGCAATAAAGAACATTGAACCAACTAATACTAGTAAAAGCTTACCATATGTTGTAAATATTCCTAGACCATTTGTAGATACAGTATTGAATACTAGACCCAAGATACCGAATGGTGCACAGTTAATTACCCACTTAACTGCCTGAGATACTGCATCTGATATATCTACAAATATCTTCTTTGTACCTTCAGCTGCCTTTCTAAGAGCAAAACCAAATATAAGCGCCCATGTTAGTATACCTACATAGTTACCATTAACGATTGCATTTAGTGGATTGTCTACTATATTCATTAATAATGCCTTTAAAACTTCTGCAATTCCACCTGGTGCTGTTACGTCCTTTGCTCCCTCAGCCAAGATCAACTTAACTGGGAAGATAAAACTTGCAATTACTGCAACTAATGCTGCTGCAAATGTACCTACTAGATATAAAACTATAATACTCTTCATATTTGTCTTCTGTCCAGCCTTATGCTGACATATAGCCGCTATAACCAAAACAAATACTAATACCGGTGCGATTGCCTTCAATCCGCCTACAAATAGTGTACCTAACATTGCTATGGCAACTGCCTTTGGTGCTGCTACACCTAAAATGGCACCTAAAATCATACCAACTATGATTCGCTTAACCAAGCTTATGCTATTCCACTTTCTGAGTAAATTTCCCATAAACTCAAACCTCCTCCTAAATTTAGATAAAGCTATTATATAACATAACAAAAGAATAATCAAATCTAAAAGAGTCAATTGTCAGACTTATCCAATATTTTCTACTTTATTATACTATGTAGGTTTACATAAATTCATTTATAGTGTCTTTGCTAAAAGATATAAATACCTTTGTTTTTATGTGCAATCAGCCTTTTAGCCTTAATATATACTTTACTTATATTTTTTTAAAAAAATAATCTAGCCAGACTAAAATAGTCCAACTAGATTATACACAAAGTTCTTATTCAATTTTCAGCATAATACCTCAAACCTTTTATGCCTTTTTCATTTTTATATTAGCATAGAACTTATTTTCTATTTTCTAATAATATACTTTAGTTACAGCCTTCTATCATCTTTTTCAAGTACTGACCTGTATAACTTTCTTCTACTTGACATATTTCCCTCGGACTTCCTGTAGCAATTATGGTTCCACCCATATTACCACCTTCAGGTCCTAAATCTATAATATGGTCTGCAGTCTTTATTACATCTAGGTTATGCTCTATCACAACCACGCTATTGCCTGTATCTGTCAGCCTCTGAAGGACCTCTATCAGCTTTCTGACATCCTCTGAATGTAGACCTGTAGTAGGCTCATCCAAAATATACAGGGTTTTACCAGTAGGTCTCTTGCTCAATTCAGTAGCTAATTTTATCCTCTGAGCCTCTCCACCAGATAGTTGGGTAGATGGCTGGCCTAGCTTTATATAGGATAGACCTACGTCCATTAGGGTTTCTAACTTCCTCTTGATACTAGGTATATTTTCAAAAAACTCTAGGGCCTCTTCGACATTCATCTCAAGTACATCTGCTATAGATTTTTCCTTGTATTTTACCTGGAGTGTTTCCCTATTGTATCTCTCACCCTTGCATACCTCACAAGGCACATAGACGTCTGGTAGAAAGAACATCTCTATCTTTAGGATACCATCACCCTTGCAGGCCTCACACCTACCACCTTTGACATTGAAGCTAAACCTTCCCTTCTTATAACCTCTTGCCTTAGCTTCATTTGTAGATGCGAAGAGGTCTCTTATCATGTCAAATACACCTGTATATGTGGCTGGGTTAGACCTAGGAGTCCTACCTATAGGGCTTTGATCTATATTGATTACCTTGTCTATATTTTCTATACCTAGGATTTCCTTGTACTTACCTGGCCTTACCCTAGACTTGTTTAGGGTCCTTGTAGTGGCCTTGTATATGATTTCATTTACCAGGGTAGACTTACCTGATCCCGATACACCTGTAACGCAGGTAAACTTTCCTAGAGGTAACTTGACATTAACATTTTTCAAGTTATTTTCACTAGCCCCTCTTACCTCAAGGAAAAGACCATTTCCTTCTCTTGTCTTTTCTGGAACTGATATCTTTATCTGTCCACTTAGGTACTTGCCTGTAATAGAAGCTTCATTGGCCATAATCTGGTCAACTCTACCCTCGGCTACTATCTCACCACCGTGTATACCAGCACCTGGACCTATATCTACTATATAATCAGCAGCCCTCATAGTATCTTCATCATGCTCTACTACTATCAGGGTATTTCCCAAGTCAGTCAGATCCCTCAGTGTTGCAATTAGCTTGTCATTGTCCCTCTGGTGGAGACCTATACTAGGTTCATCCAAAACATACAATACACCTGTAAGGGCTGATCCTATCTGGGTAGCCAACCTTATTCTCTGGGCTTCACCACCTGACAGGGTTCCTGCCTTCCTCGATAGGGTTAGGTATCCTAGACCCACATTGTTCAAGAAGGATGCCCTATCTCTAATTTCCTTTACTATATCCTTGGCTATTACCTGGTTCTTCTGACTCAGATCTAGACTACTTATATAGTCAATCAGACCCTCTACTGATAGGTCAGTAACTTCCATTATATTCTTTCCATTCACCTTGACTGCTAGAACTTCTGGCTTTAGTCTCTGTCCATGACATTTAGGGCATGGATTTTCAGCAAAAAAGTCCTCTAGCTTGTCCCTCATAAATTCAGAGTTTGTCTCCTTGTATCTCCTGTCTATATTGACAACCACACCCTCGTAGTAGTTTTGGTAGGTCTTCATACCACTAAATTTAGAATCAAACTCAAAGGTCAAGAGTGTATTTTCCTTGCCATATAGCAGCTCCTGAACAAAGTCATCAGGTAGGTCCTTGAAAGGCGTATCTATAGATACTCCATAGACCTTGCACAGGGACTGGATCATCATAGAGTAGTAGGTATTGTCATTGAGCCCATTACTAGACCAGGCTGCAATAGCCCCCTGCTTTAGGCTAAGGTCCTTGTTTGGAACTACTAAATCAATGTCCACTTCCTTACTCTCACCAAGTCCATTACACAGGTCACAGGCCCCAAATGGAGCATTAAAGGAGAAGACTCTTGGAGACAATTCCTCTATACCTATACCATGGTCAGGGCAAGCAAATTTAGTAGAGAACATAGTCTCTCCACCCTCTCTGACATCCTGAACTATCACTAGTCCGTCAGATAGCTTTACAGCAGCCTCAATCGAATCAGCTAGCCTAGCCTCAATACCAGGTTTTACAATTATTCTATCCACAACAATTTCAATGCTGTGCTTTTTATTTTTTTCAAGTTCTATATCGTCGTTTATATCGTAATTTTCTCCGTCTATCCTGACCCTTACAAAACCCTCTTTTCTAATAAAATCTAGGGTCTTCTTATGGGCACCCTTCTGACCTCTTACTATAGGTGATAGGATTTGTAGTCTGCTAGACTCGTCATATTCCATAACCTTGTCTACTATTTCCTGGATAGTCATCTGACTTATCAACTTACCACATACCGGACAATGTACCTTGCCCACCCTGGCAAATAGGAGTCTTAGGTAGTCGTATATCTCTGTAACCGTACCAACAGTAGACCTCGGATTTTTCGAAGTGGTCTTCTGGTCAATTGAGATAGCCGGTGACAAACCATCTATATAGTCTACACTTGGCTTGTCCATCTGACCTAAAAACTGCCTGGCATATGAAGATAGGCTCTCCACATACCTCCTCTGTCCCTCTGCGTATATAGTATCAAAGGCTAGGGATGACTTGCCCGATCCGGATAAACCTGTAAAGACTATAAATTTATTTCTTGGGAGCTTGAGGTCAACAGCCTTGAGGTTATTTTCCCTAGCCCCCTTTATTGTTATATATTCGTTCAAAATCTACCCCTTCCTCTTACTTATTTATCAATAGGTCCTCTGTAACTATCTTTGGCACATGGTGAACCATATCACCATCCCTGTAATACTTGATATCATCTCCTGCATGAATATCATCTATTACAACTTTCTCTAGTGGATAGCCAACTGATACAACCAATAGAAGGTTCATATTATCTCCCAAACCTAGTATTTCCTTTATTTCTTTTTCTTTGAAGGCCTTAGATATGCAAACTGCCTTTCCCTCAGCCCTTGCTCCTAAAGAAAGCGTCTGACCTGCAATACCAACATCCTCTGGCATAGCCCTTCCATAATTATTGTCATCAAATACCAATATATATCCGCCCGGCCTTTCACCCTCAACCGGTCCGTCCCAGTCCTTTAGGAAGCCTGCCCAGAATATATTTTCAAAAATCTTTGCATTAGTTTCTTCGTCGGCTACTAGGGCAAACCTAAGAGCCTGCTTATTCTTACCACATGGAGTATACCTCACTAGGTCTACCAAACCCACTAAATCTTCTCTAGTGATAGACTTTGATTCATCATACCTCCTGCAAGTTCTGTTTGCCTTTACCAATTCCTTAAAATCCATAACTCTGCCTACCTTTCCTATATTTTTTTCTCCAAAATCATTATCTTATCTCTTAGTTCTGCAGCCTTCTCGAATTCCAAATTTTCTGCAGCCGCCATCATCTCAGCCTTTAATACTATTATAGCCTGACTGATTTCTGTCTTGTCCTTAAGGGTTCTAACATCATTAACGTCATATGTTTCAACGTCTTCTGCCACCCTAGTAGCTTCAATGCTATCCCTAATACTCTTTTGTATAGTCTTTGGAACTATTCCATGCTCTTCATTATAGGCCATCTGGATAGACCTTCTTCTCTCAGTTTCACTGATTGCCCTCTGCATGGAGTCAGTTATCCTGTCAGCATACATAATAACCCTACCATTAGAGTTTCTAGCTGCACGCCCTATAGTCTGTATCATGGATGTTTCTGACCTCAGGAAGCCTTCCTTGTCAGCATCTAGTATTGCCACCAGAGACACCTCTGGTATATCCAAGCCCTCTCTCAAGAGGTTGATACCAACTAAGACATCAAACTTGCCCAACCTTAGGTCTCTTATTATCTCAGTCCTCTCAAGTGTAACTATGTCTGAATGCATATACTTGACCCTGATACCTGAGTCCAAGAGATAATTTGTCAAGTCTTCACTCATCTTCTTGGTCAATGTAGTTATAAGGACTCTTTCACCCTTGTCGACATTCTTATTTATCTCAACTATGAGGTCATCTATCTGGTTTTCAACAGGTCTCACGCTTATCGTTGGATCAAGCAAGCCCGTAGGCCTGATTATCTGTTCTGCAAACACATCTGTATGTTCCATTTCATATGGTCCAGGTGTAGCTGTAGTAAAGAGCATCTGGTGTATATTGGATTCAAACTCTTCAAAATTCAAGGGTCTGTTGTCATAGGCTGACTCTAGCCTAAATCCATTTTCTATCAGCGACTTCTTTCTGGACCTGTCTCCAGCATACATACCCCTGACCTGAGGTATGGTTACATGGGACTCATCCACTATTATCAGGTAGTCATCTGGGAAGAAATCCATCAAGGTATATGGTTTTTCTCCCTTTTCCCTCCCTGTTATATGCCTAGAGTAGTTCTCTATACCCTGACAGAAGCCAATCTCCCTCAGCATCTCAATATCATACTTGGTCCTCTGCTCTATCCTCTGGGCTTCCAGTAACTTGTCCTTGGACTTAAAATCCTTTATAGTCTGGTCAAGCTCTTCCTCTATTGTCCCAATGGCCCTTTCAATTCTTTCAGGTGTAGTTACATAGTGGGATGCCGGAAATATCACCACGTGGTTTCTTTGACCAGCCACCTTGCCTGTCACATAGTCTATCTCCGTAATCCTGTCTATTTCATCACCAAAAAACTCTATCCTAATAGCCTTCTCATCATTGCTGGCCGGGAATATTTCCAATATATCTCCCCTAACCCTAAAGGTACCTCTGACAAAGTTTATATCATTTCTTTCATACTGGATTTCCACCAATTTTTTTATTATATCATCCCTATCTCTGACCATTCCAGGTCTCAGTGATAGCATCAATTCCTTGTAGTCCTTTGGATCACCCAAGCCGTAAATGCAAGAAACGGATGATATTATTATAGTATCATCCCTCTCTAATATGGCTGCCGTAGCCGAGTGTCTCAGCTTATCTATTTCGTCATTTATGCTTGCATCCTTCTCAATATATGTATCACTGTGAGCGACATAGGCCTCTGGTTGATAGTAATCATAGTATGAAACAAAGTACTCAACAGCATTTTCCGGAAAAAACTCCTTAAACTCACTGTAGAGCTGGGCTGCCAGAGTCTTATTGTGGGCAAGAACCAAGGTCGGCTTCTTCACCCTCTGTATTATATTTGCCATAGCAAAGGTCTTACCAGACCCCGTTACACCTACTAGGGTCTGGTACTTATTGCCCTCTTCTATGGATCTAGAAATCCTGTCTATAGCTTCCGGCTGGTCTCCCGTCGGCACATAGTCAGAAACTAACTTAAAATCCATCCTATGCATCTCCTGTCTATCCTACTTATTCTTTATATAAGCGATTATCTTTTCTGCTGCCTGTCTGGCCTCTTCATTTTCAATTTCAAAATAGTACTCCTTGGCCCATGCACTGAATAGGTATAGACACTCCTGCCCATCCTTTTCCCTAAATTCAATCTTTTTAACATCGGTCAAAGGTATATCCAATTTTGTAACCTTCTTAGGTGTATCACCATGTAGACTCTTCCTGCTAAATTCAGCAAAGAAAGTCTTATCTGTAAGGTAAATAGTATACAGGTCTGGCTCTACTCCAGAAGTCTTACTGTGTCCTAGCAGACAATTTGCTACCATATTTGTACCCTGTTTTTCCAAGCTTAATCTTCTCTTAGTTTCAAAAGACACCAAGACTTTTTCATTATTAAATAGATTTGTCATGATAATACCTCCTTATAGGCTATTGCATCTGTATTTCTCTCAAATAAGAAACAAGGTAAATACAGGCAAAATAAAAATTATATATAAAACTGATTACAAGACTTATCAAACAATGTCTTGTACTATTATTATACCACTTTGAATAGCATTAAGGTATATCTATGTATCTTGGTAATTGATAAATTTTTATACTTGTATTATATTTCACTATAATGTAAAATCGTATTAAGCTTATTTTTTAAATTCGATAATTTAGACGAAAATACAATATTCAAGTCTTTATATATCAATCAACAAGTAACTAAAGGAGGATATATGAACAATATTAATTTCAAAAGAAGAGTAGTGTTTACCGGTTTGGTGTTCGGACTAACTGCCATAATTGTCTTCAATATAAAGGGGATCTTGACCATCTTGAACACTATCTTGTCAGTGCTTTGGCCTATAATACTCGGTGGTTTTATGGCTTTTATACTTAATATTATAGTTGATAGTGCTGAAAAGAGATTCCTATCAAAAACAAACTCTAAGCTAATAAAAAAACTAAAAAGACCTATTTCTATACTTATGTCTCTAGCATTTTTTATCATTATTATTCTGCTTCTATCTAGAATAATAATACCACAGATTTCCAGGTCACTTGTCTTATTTGCAGATCAATTTCCAGGTATTTACAAGAAGATAATCAACTTTCTAGTTGGCATATCAAAGGAGTTCCCTTCATTGCAAAACAAACTTCTTAATAGCAATATAGATGCCCAGGCTATACTGAAAAAATTAGTCAGTTTATCGACTACTTGGGGTGGGGGATTATTAAATATAATTAATTCAATTTTTAGTGTGCTAGCTAATATAGTCATTGCCTTAATAATAGCCTTGTATATACTAGTCAGTAAGGAATCGCTTAAGAGTCAGTTCAATAGACTTTTTGCAACATGTATACCAAAGCCTATACTAGACAAGTTCTACTACCTGGCAAGAGTTACCTATGAAACCTTCAAGTCCTTCTTTATCGGTCAGTTCATTGAGGCTATCATCCTAGGAGTTTTGTGCTCTGTAGGTCTTATGATATTTGGTTTCCCCTTTGCCATAATGATTGGTTCTGTTGTGGGAGTGACTGCCTTAATACCTATGGTCGGTGCCTACCTAGGAGGCCTATTTGGTTTTTTAATGGTACTATCAGTTAATCCTGTAAGGGCATTTGCTTTTATAGTATTTCTAATAATATTACAGCAAATAGAAGGCAACTTAATATATCCCAAGGTTGTGGGTTCATCAATAGGTCTACCTGGAATTTGGGTATTCGTAGCAGTAATAGTCAGTGGTGGGCTTTTTGGAATTACCGGTGTAATACTAGGTGTTCCAATAATAGCAAGTCTATACAAGATTCTGAAGAATTATGTCAATAAACGAGAAGAAAATCTAGAAGAAATAATATAAATACTATTATAAAATGGGTGCAGAACTAGTTTTTAATCTTACAGTTCTGCACCCTCAATATATCTACATTATTTTCAGTTTATTTTTAATATTATATAGGAACTTGGTTTATATAGCTAGACAAATCTTAGCTATAACTCTTATAATTTCAAGTCTTCTATTCTACCATGTTTCTCGTAACGAGTTACCCTATGAATTTTGTTGTCATCATCCACAAACACTACCCTTGGCTTGTGGTCACTGGCCTCTTCATAGTTACAAGAGCAATAAGCCATTATAATTGTCTTATCGCCTACACTTACACATCTAGCCGCAGCTCCATTAAGACAGATTATGCCACTGCCTCTTTCACCACATATTGTGTATGTCTCAAACCTACTTCCATTGTCTATATCAACTATCTGAACCTTCTGATATTCCCTGATACCTGCTGCCTCCATCAAGTCTTCATCTACAGTTATACTTCCAACGTAATTTAATTCTGCCTGTGTCACTGTGGCCCTATGAATTTTACCACACAACATATCTACTTTCATTAAAATTTCCTCCTTAATTTTACTGAGATCCTGAGTCTCATTTACTTAATATAAGCTCACCAATAAAATTACAAATAAACTAGTCTTAGCGAGTATAGATTCGCTTGAATTCTATCTCCTAGTACATATTATCATAAATTTCACAATAATACAAGAAATCTTAAAAACCAGAAATTAATTTTAATCTAGCAAAAATATTTTATTTTTTCAACAAAAACTCCTAAACTAAAAATGCAACTCCAAGCACCGATAAAACAGCTCCTAATACCTCATACTTGCTGACATTTGCCTTAAAATAAAACCTCATTATAGGTATAATCATTATAGGTGACATTGCCATTAGGGTAGATGCCACCGCTGCTTTGGTTAATTTTATAGCAAACATAGATAATACTACACCTATAGTCGTTCCTATTAGAGCATTTCCCAGAGTTACTTCTACCCCCTGTCTAGAAGTAAATAGACGTTTAACATCTGGCCAATCTTTTGTAAATGTACATATTACCAGTATACCTATCATACCTCCTAAAAGCCTGATTTCTGTAGCTGGCAGTGGTGGTATATTTTCCAATCCGGCCTTACTAAAAATAACACCCAAGGCCTGACCTACTGATGCAAGAAAGGCAAATACCAACCCTTTCGGATCTCCCTTAACCTTCATACTGGAAGAACCACCCTTGACGATTGCCAACATAATGCCAGCAATTACAATGAACATACCCAATATATTCATCACTGTCAGCCTCTCCGCAAAAAATATCCTACCTAAAATAGCTGTCATAACAGGCGATACTGTATATATCAATAATGTGAGCTGGGCCCCTATCCTAGTAAATGCACTCATCAAAAAAGAGTCTCCCAATGAGAAACCTATTAAACCTGACATAGCTAAAAAGAATACTGACCTAAAGCTAATACTACCCGAAAAACTTGACTTATTAAAAAAAATAATAATGAGCCCAATAGCTAATAGGGCTATTATCTGTCTGGCTACATTCATGGCGACCGAAGAAAAACCAACTCCCCTTTTTTCTACGATTGTACTACTAATAGTCCAACAAAACGATGCCATTAAGGCTGTTATTTCTCCTATAAACATATATTTCTCCTTTAATCTACAATAAATAAAACCACTACCTATTATATCTTTTTTAAGATACTTAGGCAAGGAGCTTGGCAATTAAATATTATTTGATTTAGATCTTTTAGCAAATTGATAGGATTAGTCAAGTATGCTAGAAGTAGATTTTCATATTAAAAAGGTGCCGGAAAAATATACCGACACCCTTATTATTAGATTAATTTTCTAAATCCAACTGGCTGGACAATACAAGATATTACTTGTATTCAGCCATCAATTTTTCAAATACTGCTAGTGATTTCTGGCACTTTTCAGTTTCAACACAATAAGATAATCTCATGTGAGCCTTTGAACCAAATCCTGTTCCAGGAACTACTAGCATATCATGTGCCTTAGCCTTTTCAGAGAACTTTTCAGAATCTCCATCTGGAGCTTCTATGAATAAGTAGAATGCACCAGCTGGCTTAGCAACCTTGTATCCCATCTTAGTCAAACCATCATATAGAAGGTCTCTGTTCTTCTTGTATACTTCAACATTTGGTGGTACACTTACGCATCTTTCAACTACTAACTGGAATAGAGTTGGTGCGCAAACATAACCAAGTACTCTTGCTGCTCCACCTACTGCTGCCATTAGCATTTCATCATCTACATCACTTGGAACTAGTATATAACCAATTCTTTCACCAGGTAGAGATAAAGACTTAGACCAAGAATAGCAGATTACTGTATTTTTATATAGATTTGGTATAAATGGAACTTCAAGACCATCTATAAGAACTAATTCTCTATATGGTTCGTCAGCTATGATGTATATTGGATGACCATATTCTTTTTCCTTTGCTTCTAATAACTCAACTAGAGCCTTCATTTCTTCTAGTGTATAGATAACACCTGATGGGTTGTTAGGAGAGTTAACTATTATAGCTTTAGTGTTAGGAGTTATAGCTTCCTTTACACCTTCTACATTTAACTGCATGTCGTCCTTGCAAGGTACTAATACCTGCTTACCACCCTGACCATGGATGAATACTGTGTATTCTGGGAAGAATGGAGCTAGAACCATTATTTCATCATCAGCAGATGAAATCAAAGCCTTTAGAGTGATGTTTAGAGATGCCGCAGCACCACAAGTCATCAATAGGTTATCCTTAGTAAACTTTGTTCCAAATCTCTTGTTTAAATCATCAGCTATAGCAATTCTACAACCATCATGACCAGCACCTGAAGAATAAGAATGGTATACCTTTGGTTCATAAGTCTTTATGATATCTACTATAGCATCCTGTACTTCCTGTGGAGCTGGAACTGATGGATTACCCAATGAGAAATCCAAAACATTTTCCGCACCTATTTCAGCTGCCCTCATAGCACCGAATCCTGCTAATTCTCTAATAACTGATTTTGCTGTACCTAATTTTACCATTTCCTGAGAAATCATAATAATTACCTCCTAAATTAAATGTAAAAAACTCTTTTGTAACCTACTATAACTCATACTGAATCCCTCTAAGAGTAACGCCTAGAGGAATCCAATACTGAGTCATATGCATTTATTATAATTTTTATAATTATTTAATTTGTATGATAATTCTCAATACAAATTAGCCTAGTATTATTAGTCTAGTGGATCATTTATAGTCTTACCAACCTTGAACATCATGCTGATTAATGTAAGAACTACTGAGCACACAAGAGCTGGAACAACCCATTCAAAACCATATGTTCCTAGTGGCAATCCTGCACACATCTTAGCAGGACCTTCTAGTAGGTTTCCACCTCTCATTACTGATGCAAGATTTATACTTTCAATTATAGCTACAGCAAATGCACCTATAACTGCACCTGTATAAGTCCAGTTGTACTTGATCTTCTTATCAAATATAGACATGAATATAAGTACTATGATAACTGGATAGATAGCTGATAGTATTGGAACTGCTATTGCTATTAGTCCGTCAACACCGATTAAAGAAAGAACAAATGCTATAGCTATTGTAACACATACTATCTGCTTATATTTTAACTTACCACCTGAAATAGTTTCAAAGTAGTTACCACAAGTTGAGCTTAGACCTGATGAAGTTGTCAAGCAAGCAAGAGCAACTGCTAGTCCCATGAATACCTTACCAACATTACCTAACATCAATTCAATCATACCTATAAGTAATACAGTTCTTTCAGTTTCACCATTGAAGTGACCGCCAACTGTAGAACCTGCATAAGTCAAACCGCCGTAAACTAATGCCAATAGTACAAATGCAACTATACCTACCTGAACACTAACCTTGAACTGAACTTCCTTGTCGTGGTATCCACGTCTAATAAGGTCAGTTATAACTATACCGGCCATTAATGGAGAACCAAGAGCATCCATTGTCTGGTAACCTTCCTTGAATGACATCGTAAATAGTCCTGTAGCATCTGTTGTAACCTTTGGATCTGGTGGGTTAACTATAGCTATAACCACAATTAATGCCAAAATTATCAGTAGAGCTGGTGTTAGGTACTGACCTATAACATCTATAACCTTACCAGGATTCAGTGTAATATAAAGTGTCAAACCAAAGAATACTATAGCAGTAACCCAAATTGGAATTGATGGGAACAATGGTCTAATAAATATCTCATGTGTTGTAGCACCTGTTCTAGGAACTGCGAAGAAAGGTCCAATTGTCAATATCGCTATTGTACCGATCAATTTAGCAAACTTAGGGCTTACTCTCTTACCAAGGTCATCCGCTCTACCACCTAGCCTAGCTGTAACGATAACACCTAGTATAGGTAACACTGGGTCTGATACTAAAAATCCAAGCATAGCTGTGAACCATCTGTCACCAGCTAAAACACCAAGGTGTGGTGGGAATATCAAGTTACCAGCACCAAAGAAAATTGCAAATAATGCAAAACCACAAACGATTACGTCTTTTCTTTTAATTTCCATACTCATTCACCTTCTAAAATAGATTTGCCTTATAGGCCTAGTCTTTAAAGACCATTAACAACATTGTTAGGTCTTTCGCCGTTCATAACCTTAACCATATCTGCATATGACCACTCTGACATTCTTATGAATGCATCATCAGTTGTACCTGCTATATGAGGAGTTATTGATAATCTTGCCTTACCAGCCTCAGTTAGGTTAAATAAAGGATGATCAGCACTTGGTGGCTCAGGAGCTATAACATCTAACCCTGCAAAGACTCTACCATCATTTAGAGCTTCTGCTAGGTCTTCGTTATTAACTATTTCTCCTCTTGCAACATTTATTATTATTGCGTCTTGCTTCATTTTTTCTATTGTTTCCTTACGAACCATATTACTAGTGGTGTCTAGTACTGGTAGGTGATAAGAAATAATATCACACTGAGCAAGGATACTTAATTTACTGGAAACCCCATCCTTCAGGCTTCTTTACACCGAATCTTTCAATAATGTTCTTGTTACAAGTTACCCCAACCTTTACCATTAATCCTTCTCCCTAATTTTAGCTAATAAGTATTTATATAATAAAAAATATAAATAAACTAAACAAACTGTTATTTATTTAACCAATATGTTTAAATTTTTTAGATATACTTGTTTAAATATCTACAGTTTTATCATGTTTTGCACATATTGTACGCTATACCTAGGGAGAAGTGCTAATCCCTAGGTATATTATACAATAAGTTCTTGTATTTTACTACAGAAATTTTATGCCCACAGTATGTTCTAAACAACTATTTTTATTAATTTGTTGAACTAAATTTTCTTTTTTGTTAATAAAATTACATATTTGCTTTTTCAGCCTTTAATGCTCTAACCTTATCGATTAGTATAGGCATTATCTTGTGTAGGTCTCCTACTACTCCCAAATCAGCAACATCGAATATAGGAGCCTGAGCGTCCTTGTTAATAGCTATAATGAATTCAGAATCTTCCATACCAGCTAAATGCTGTATAGCTCCTGATATACCACAAGCCATGTATAGGTCTGGTCTAACTGTCTTACCAGTCTGTCCAACCTGCCTTTCTCTACCGATCCAGCCAGCATCAACGTTAGCTCTTGAAGAAGTAACTAGACCGTCTAGTTCATCAGCTAATTCCTTTAATACGTCGAAGTATTCTGGGCTACCAATACCTCTACCACCAGATACTAGAACCTTAGCTTCAGTTATATCAACCTTAGCATTCTTTTCCTTTATTACTTCTCTGATCTTTATGTTCATATCTGCATCAGTGAAGTCAACCTTGAACATTTCTACTTCACCAGTCCTAGACTTGTCTGTAGGAAGGGCCTGCATAACACCTGGTCTTACAGTTGCCATCTGAGGTCTGAATTCCTTACAAACTATTGTAGCCATGATGTTACCACCGAAAGCTGGTCTAGTCATAAGCAATAACTTAGTTTCTGGATCTATTTCTAGCTTAGTACAATCTGCTGTTAGACCTGTATGCACTCTAGCAGATACTCTAGGAGCCAAGTCTCTACCTATAGAAGTAGCACCGTATAGTACTATTTCCGGCTTCTTAGCTTCTACTATCGCATTAACTGCCTTAGTGTATGGTTCAGTTGCATAGTGTTCCAATATTGGATCTTCTACACATATAACCTTGTTTGCTCCGTGGTGGATTAGATTTTCAGCCAATCCCTTTACTTCTTTTCCTAGTAAAACTGCAACTACTTCCTGTCCTAGGTCAGCTGACAATTTACTTGCTATACCGATTAGCTCGATGCCTACTTTTTGAACGACACCGTCTACCTGTTCAACTATTACATAAATATCCTTGTTCATTAGGTAATCTTCCTTTCAAATCATTATTTTTTATTATTTTAAATCTCTAGTATCTTATATAAAATACTTTTCCTGTAACTTAGCAAGAATTGCATCAGCTGCTTCTTCTGGAGTTAATCCTTCTAGCTTAACGCCTTTGCCCTTAGCCTGCTTTGTAAATGACTTTTTAACGTTTGTAGGTGAACCCTTTAAACCGATATTTGAAAGATCTAGCTTGTCTTCGATGTCCTTCAATCCCCAAACCTTCATTTCCTTCTGATAAGCGTTGAATATTCCACCGATAGTCATATATCTAGGATCTATTTCTTCGCTTAGTGTAGTAATTAGGCAAGGTGGCTTTATTTCAATTATGTGATACCTGTCTTCGAACTGTCTCTTAACGATGAACTTGTCACCTTCAACCTTTAGTTCTTCACAGTAAGATATCTGAGGTATACCAAGATGCTCAGCAATCTGTGGACCAACCTGTGCAGTATCACCGTCTATAGCCTGTCTACCTGCTATTATTATATCGTAATCTATATTTCTAAGTGCACCAGCTATTGTTGAAGATGTCGCCCATGTATCGGCTCCACCGAAAGCTCTGTCAGTTACTAGAACTGCGTCATCTGCTCCCATAGCTAATGCTTCTCTAAGTGCAACTTCTGCCTGTGGAGGTCCCATTGATACTACTGTTACAGTAGATCCTGGAACTGCTTCCTTGATCTGAAGTGCTAGTTCAAGACCTGCCTTGTCGTCAGGGTTTATGATACTAGGTACACCATCACGGATCAAAGTATTCTTTACAGGGTCAAGTTTTACCTCTGTTGTATCTGGTACTTGTTTTATGCAAGCTACAATTTTCATCTATCTATACCTCCCCTTATTTCAATAAGCTTGATGCTATAACCATCTTCTGTACTTCAGATGTTCCTTCATAGATAGAAGTTACTCTGATATCTCTGTACATTCTTTCAATTGGATATTCCTTAACATAACCGTATCCACCGTGGATCTGTAATGCCTTGTCTATTATCCATTTTGCTTCTTCTGTTGCAAATAACTTGGCCATTGAAGCTTCCTTATCAGCTGCTTGACCCATATCCATCTTATAAGCAGCATCGTAAACAAGGTGACGCATAGCTGCTAGCTTTGTTTCCATTTCTGCTAGTATGAACTGAGTATTCTGGAATTTAGCTAATGACTTTCCAAACTGGTGTCTAGACTTAGCATACTTTATAGCTTCTTCCATAGCACCTTCTGCAAGTCCTAGAGCCTGACAAGCTATACCTAATCTACCTACGCTTAGTGTCTTCATAGCGTTGATGAATCCCTTACCTTCTCTACCTAGCATACAATCCTTAGAAACTCTAACATTTTCAAGAACAACATCACTAGTTGGACAACCAATCATACCCATCTTATTTTCTGCCTTACCGAAAGATACGCCTTCTAGCTTAGAATCAACTACAAATGTAGATATACCCTTAACGCCTAATTCTGGATTAGTCTTAGCAAAAACAATTACATAGTCAGATACTGGAGCACCAGTTATGAAAGTTTTTCTTCCGTTAAGTATATAGTCATCACCATCTTTTTCAGCAGTTGTCAAAATTGAAGCTGCATCTGATCCTGCACCTGGTTCAGTAAGAGCGAATGCGAACATCTTTTCTCCTGTAACCATTGGTCTAAGGTATTTTTCCTTCTGTTCTTCAGTACCGTCTCTCAATATTGGAGTAGACTGTAGTGAGTTTGGAGATGATATCCATATAGTAGATACACCTGATGCCTTAGCTAATTCTTCCATAACTATTGCATAAGAACGGTGGTCTCCACCTGAGCCTCCATAAGCCTGTGGTATCTTAATACCTAAAAATCCAGCTTTAGCCATTTTTTCATAAATTTCCATTGGAAATTCGCCAGTTTCATCAACTTCTTCTGCAGTTGGTTTAATTTCATTTTCAGCGAATTCTTTAGCTAGCTGACGAACTAATTCGTGTTCTTTTTCGAAAATCATAGATTGCCTCCTTAAAATTTTAATTCTTTTAATTAAATCATATCAGCGAAAGTCTGTAGTGCTGTCTTCGCCTGTTCGAAGTTAGTCATCTGCTGATCAACTTCAACTAGTATATGCAAGATGCCCGCATTTTCTAATTCTTTTCTGATGATTGGATAGTCAAATTCATCAGAATCACTAAACTTAGTCATCAAGTAGATAACGCCATCTGCTTGGTGCTTTTTAACTTTATCTATTATTATCTGCCCCCTAAGTTTTTCTGGATCATATAGCAATGTACTACCTTCTATATCTGAAATCCATTTAGATAGAGCTCTAACTGGATTAGCAGTTCCTTCATCTACTAGATAGTCAAACTGACCTGATTCGTGGTTGATGTTGTCATCAACTATACCAAGCTTGTATTCATCTAGTATTTCTAGCATACCTGGGCTATTTGCAAGGATACCAGTAGTTACTATCTTCTTTCCTACAAATTTTTCTTCAGGTATTGCCTTTAATTCCTTGTTTAATTCTTCTAATATAGCTAAATGTTCTGCCTTGTCAAATAGGAAGGCACTTGTCATTACCCTAGCTCTTAGGCTTGGAGTAATTGTATTTAGGTGACTAGCTGCTAGAGAACTGAATTCCTGCATTGCCTTTCTGTGCTTGTTGTAAAGTACTATAGCTTCTTCAACCTTAGCATCTTCAATCTTGCAACCAGCTATTTCTTCTAATTCACCTCTTAGCTTGATGTACTGCTTTTCATTGTAAGTAATACCAGCTTCAATCTTTCTATTCTGTCCATATCCTATGTATAGGGCTGGAACCTGCTTGATTGCTCTCTTCCAGTTCTGGCTAAGTCCCTTTAGACCGTCACTTAGACCTGGTATTATCATACCTGACATCTTGTCAAGCTTACCTTCTAGTCCAAGATCCATTAGTCTAAGTATTATAGCTGCATAAAATGCAGGGAAATATTCCTTTGATAGACCTACTTCACCTTCTGCTCCCCATACACCCATTGGTATCATACCAGCAGCGTACACAAGTTCTTCTGGTGCGTAAACTGGTGCGCAACCTATTACCTTCTTACCTTCTGAAACATACTTGTCTAACTGTCCCAAAAGAGATACATCAAGTTTTCCTAACAATACATCTATATTACTCATATTAGTGTGCCTCCTTCATCTTTGCAGCTTTATTAGCTTCCATTAGTTCTATAAGACCCTGTACTCTTGTATCATACTGAGCTTCTGAGAAGTTTCTTGGGTCTGCCTGGTCTCCATCGAATGTTGCTGTTGGTATACCAGTTCTTTCCCTTATATCTCTTTCCATCTCGTACATGATACCTGACCACTGCTTACAACTTCTGTTGATGTGGATTAACATACCATCTATATTATTTTCTTCAATAACCTTTAATCTCATATCAGTTGATCTTTCGTATGAAATTGCGTTTGGAGTTCCGCAATAAGCCTGCATTAACTGATATGTGTTGTCGTAAATATATCCGAATGCATCCGCATATACTGTACCACAGACATTTACACCAGCATCCTTAAGCTGCTTGAATGTATGTCTTAGGTGTGGCCAACATGCTATACCTTCAAATAATACTCTAAACTTTTCTTCACCCTTAAATGTTGACTTACCAGTTCTAACGTTTTCGTCGAATTCTTCAGCTAGCTTTTCAAATGCTATAGCTGATTCTAACTTACCTCTTGCACAAACTGCAACAGCCATGTGGTTGAATACGTCAAATCCTGAGAATGGAGATGGAGTATGTTTAGCATATCCAGTTGCCTTTAACCAAGCTCTACCAGTTCTCTGAGAAACTTCCATTACCTCTTCAAACTTCTTTTCATCCCACTTCTTACCAGTTAAGTCTTCTAACTGCTTGATAGCGTAGTCGAACTGACCCTTTAGGTATTCAACTCTGTCATCACCAGCTTCGTAGTCATTATTGTAAGGAACGTCTATTAATATTAAAGGTATATTCAATTCCTTAGCTATATTTTCGTACCACTTGATCATACAGTTACAAATATTGTTACAGCAAGCAACGAAGTCTGGCTGTGGCATATTCAATTCTGGAGCGTCCTTAACGTCCATGTATGCCAAAGATATTCTAGCATAAGCACAGATATCGTTTGAGTATCCTTCATTTTCAGCTATTTCACACATTCTCTGTCCGCCACCCTTAGCAGATATAGCAGCAGCCTGGTTTTCTGGATATACGACCTTTATACCCATAGTCTCAAATATTTCCTGTGGGAAGTTAGATGCACACCATCCAACTAATTCACCATTATTTTTTGCCTCCCAAGCTTCCTTGTAGTGCTTCGCAACAATCTCTCCTAACAATACTTTTGCCGGTTTTTCTTCTACCATTCCTGTATTACTCATGATAAGCTCCTTTCTAGTCCAGGCTGTCCAATCAAGTCTCCCAGACAAACTCCCATATCTAATAATTGTCTCTATATATTATTTATTTTCGTCTTCCCAAACATATAATGTCTTAGATTCTAGCATTTCCTTAATTTCGTCATCTGAATAACCAAGTTCCTTCATTACTTCAACACCGTGTTCGCCAATAAATGGTCCTCTCTTGTATGGAGTAGGTCCCATTTCCTGGTACTTAACTGGGTGCTTACAAAGGATTCTTTCTCCACTTGGATACTGCATCTTGTAGAAGCAATCATTTGCCCATGCCTGCTCGTCTTCTAGCAATTCTTCCCAAGACTTAGCTAGTGCAAATGGAATATCAGCTGCTGTAAGGATTGGTGCCCATTCTTCATAAGTCTTTTCACCGAATCTCTTCATGGCTCTATCATATACTTCTGTTCCTAGCTTATTAGCGATTACGTTCTTAACCGGGAAGAATCTTTCATCATTTACCATTTCATCCAATCCTAAAGCTGTAAAGAACTTCTTGAAGTATGTGTTGTAGTCAGGCATACAAGTCTGAACATATCTTCCATCCTTAGTCAACCAAGCTGCATTTACTGGGTTGTTAGCTTCTCTGATGTTGATTGGATATGGAGTTCCATGATCCTTGTACTGAGCAGCCTGTACCATCATACCCATGTTGAATATAGCTGATTCAAACAAACTTGTTTCAACCTTTTCACCTTCACCTGTTAATTTAGCATGATATAGAGCCGCTAGTACACCAGCAGCTAGGTTGATACCAACATTGTGGTCACCTAGACCTGGAACAACGTTCATAGGAACATCTGATTTTTGTCTTAGGTTTTCAAGATATCCACCTCTTGCAAAGAATGCAGTGAAGTCAAATCCTGGTAGGTCTTTGTCTGGACCATATTCACCATAACCAGTACATATAGCGTATACTAGGCTTGGATACTTAACCTTTAGAGTTTCATAGTCAAGACCAGCTCTCTGTAGGGCCTGAACTCTCCAGTTAGTGATAAGTATATCTGCTCCATCAAGTAACTTGAAGAAAGCTTCCTTACCCTTAGGATCCTTCATATTTAGAGATATACATCTCTTATTAGCGTTTTCCAACTCCCAAGTAGTGTTTTCATACATATCAAGTGGTCTACCTTCTGTTGGGGCAGTATACCTAAGTGGATCACCCTTAGCACTTTCAATCTTTATAACATCTGCTCCTAAATCTGCTAGGAATCTTCCTGTTGTAGCTGCTGCTATAAAGTTAGCAAGTTCAACAACTTTGACACCTTCTAATGGTTTCTTTCTTGTACTCATTACAAATACCTCCTACTAAAATAATATTTAATGATTACCAATCACTATTAGTGATATAGATATGAAGTTATACCTATAACCAGTTTATATTAAAAATTAATTTAAAACCAAAAATATTTTTATATGTTTTTGTATTTTTCTGAATTTTAAAACAAGAAAAACTCAGTAAAAAACACAAAAGATACACAAAACAACACATCCTACAAAGTTTAAATATATTATTTTGTATATCTTGCATTTTGACTTTTTTTCAAAATGTTTATATATAAAACACCATCTTTTTTAAATTCAGTCTACTTGTATACTAAATTTAGTCTACTTGTATACCAGTTATTGATAATATCTTATCATATATATTTTTTCCTGTAAATACTTATTTAAATAATTTATGAACCGGATTTAGAGTCCATAAATTATTCTTTCATAAGTTTAATGTAATCTTGGTCAGCACCCTTAAAATATGATAAATATTCAGGATCTAAACTAGCTATTCCAGAAACTGTATCAATGTGGTCTGTCATATTTTTCAAGGCCCTATTTGTATCATTTTCTTTTATAGCTTCCAGTATACTTTTGTGTTCATCTATAATCTTACTCAACTTGTAACACGACTTAATATAAACATTCCTCCATCTACTTATATGCAATAGATGATCGTTTATAAGCGGCAAAACAGCATTATTCTCAACACTCATGATGATATAATTATGGAATTCTTCGTCTAATTCCTTAAACTCTACCAAATATTCTTTCTCATGATAGAATTTTTCCTGTTGTCTCATATTTTCTTCCATCTTCTTGATGGTATCAGACTTGTCTTCCTTCTGCATAAACCTATATAATATTTCTTTTTCAATAGACAATCTGATCAAAAGTGCAGTTCTTATGTATTCCAAATCAATATAATTAATATACGTTCCCCTCTGAGGATATACCGTTAAAAAATTAATTTGCGCGAG
>NZ_JRNB01000044.1 GCF_000758885.1 Peptostreptococcus sp. MV1
ACGCCCTACGTGGACTTTCACCACAGACTGACGGCATGCCCGTCATACATAAAAATAAGCTAGACCCATATTAAGAGATCTAGCTTAACTTCTACATAAATGAGCTTATGACTATTATAGCACAAAGCCCTTCTTATTTATAGTTTTTATCGATTATATTTCCTAGCGTATGCCAAGCAAGTACTGCACACTTGACCCTGGCTGGCATATTTGATACATTTTCCAATACAACCGCATCTCCCAAGGCATCTATTAGGTCATCATCTACAGGTACTTCCTTCTTGATCATACCTATAAACTTCTCTGTCAAGTCCTTGGCTTCATGGATATTCTTACCCTTGATCAGGTCTATCATCATTGATGTAGATGCCCTTGATATAGCACATCCAACACCTGCAAAACTTGCATCCTTGATGATCTCCCCATCCATTTCTAGCTGTAGGGTAATCTCATCACCACAACTTGGGTTATGGCCTAGTTCCTTGTATGTAGGTGATTCTAGGTCCCTCATATTGGCCTTGTTGTTGCTCTCCTGTAGGAGCATATCTGTATATAAACTCTTAAGATCCATATCCCATCACCTTTCTTACTTCTTTTAGTTTTTCTACAAAGAAGTCAATTTCTTCAAATGTATTGTAAACTGCAAAGCTGACCCTGCAAGTTGAATGCTGCTTTATAAAAGTATGCAATGGCATAGCACAGTGGTGTCCTGTCCTAATAGCTATATCATAGGAATCAAGGACTGTAGATACGTCGTGGGCGTGAACATCCTTGATGTTGAAGTCGATTAGTGGTGACCTCAAGTAGCTAGGAGTTGAATAGATTTCTACAAAATCTAGCTCACTCATCTTCTTGTAAGCATAGTCAGTCAAGGCTAACTCATGCTCATGTATATTGTCAACACCGACTCTTTCCATAAAGTCTATAGCTGCTGCTAGGGCAATTGCTCCTCCAACATTCTGTGTACCCGCCTCAAACTTGGCTGGCACTGGTGCATATGTAGTTTCCTGTTCATAGACATATTCTATCATATCTCCACCATACATAAATGGAGTCATTGATTCTAATAGGTCCATCTTTCCATATAGGACACCTATACCCATTGGGGCATACATCTTGTGACCTGAGAATGAAATAAAATCAACATCCCAATCCTGAACATCCATCCTTATATGAGGTGATAACTGGGCACAGTCAATTGATACCACAGCTCCTACCTCATGGGCTAGTCTAGTTACTTCCTTGACATCTATCACACCACCAACAGTATTCGATGCACCTGCTAGCGATACTATCTTAGTCTTGTCACTTAGGACCTTCTTGTAAGCGTCCATATCCAATTCATTCTTGTCATTTAGGTATACATACTTCAATACGGCCCCTGTCTTTTGGGCTACAAACTGCCATGTAACTAGGTTACTATGGTGTTCGTATACTGAGATTACTATCTCGTCTCCAGCCTTTAGCTTGTCCAAACCATATGAATAGGCCACTAGGTTCAAAGCTTCTGTAGTATTTCTAACAAATATTATTTCGTTTTCTGATTTTGCATTTATAAAGTCCTTGACCTTTACTCTTGAGCTTTCATATAGGTCAGTTGCCAGCATACCCAAGTAGTGGGCACCCCTATGTGGGTTGGCATTCTGGTATGAGTAATAATTGGTTAGGGCATCAATTACGCACTGTGGCTTCTGTGATGTTGCACCGTTGTCCAAATAAATTATATTTCTACCCATCTTGTCTGCATCAAGATATGGAAATTCTTTTCTTATTTCATTTATTGTCTGCTTATCCATGGTTTTTACACCTCTCATTCCTTTTATAAAACCGGATACTGTAATTTTAAAACTACATTCTCGCTTCTATCTGACCCCAAACCTCATCTCTCAACTTTTCATCTGGAAGCTTGTGAATAGTTGGAGCAAGCTTAGTTTCAACTATGACCTTCTTGGCCTCTTCTTCGTTGATACCCCTACTCATTATATAGAATAGAGTATCCTGGTCTATCTTACCTGCACTGGCTGCGTGAACACCCTCTACATCATCTTCCTGACATAGTAGGACTGGTACTGCTATAGACCTTACTTCATCATCTAGTAGGGTAGCAAACTCTTCCTCGCTACCAGTTGAACCTATAGAACCTCTCTTGAAGTCTATAGTTCCCTTGAATGTCTTCTTGGCCCTATCTTTCAAGGCACCATTAACTAGGATATTTGAATCAGTCTCCTTACCCATCTGGTTGATGTTGTAGAAGATATCTATCCTATTGTCTCCATCTGCAAAGTAGACAGACTCAACATTTGTTCTAGACTTGTCACCTATTAGGTTGGCAACATAGTTAGTAACTGCATCCTTGGCACCAGCCTCTATCTGAATTAGGTTTACCTGGGCTGATTCCATTAGGTCTGCTGTAATATCAGTTAGGGTCTTTTCTTCCTCATGGCTCCTAGCTACATAATATATATTTACTATAGAATCCTTTTCTGCCCTTATCTTTATAATTGTATGTCTAGAGGCTCCAGAAGCTACCATTTCGTTTGTATCGAATAGGGCTGATACCTCCTGGCTTTCCTCTGCTATTATTTCATGTACTTGGTCCTTGAC
The DNA here is from genome assembly GCF_000758885.1 of Peptostreptococcus sp. MV1. GTDB lineage: Bacteria > Bacillota > Clostridia > Peptostreptococcales > Peptostreptococcaceae > Peptostreptococcus. The sequence continues at coordinate 2,605 of NZ_JRNB01000044.1, forward strand.
CTCAGGTAACTCGATTAGGGATTCATTTACCTTTAGCCATCTCCAAGTAAGAAGTGGTAATGTATTTGCTATCATAATTTTCCTCCTAACCTATAGTTCCTTCTAATTCAAGATTGATTAGATTGTTCATTTCTACTGCATATTCAAGCGGCAATTCTTTGGCAATCGGCTCTGCAAAACCTCTTACTACCATTGACTTGGCTTCGGCTTCACTGATACCCCTTGACATCAAGTAGAAGATTACCTCATCATCTATTCTACCTATCTTGGCTTCATGACCTAGGTCAACGTCCTGAGTCGCTATATCTATAACTGGTATTGTATCTGACCTTGATTCCTGATCAAGCATTAGGGATTCACAGCTAACTGTCGACTTAGAACCCTTGGCATTCTTTGTAACCTTTACAAGACCCCTGTATATAGCTACACCGCCATCCTTTGATATAGACTTTGAATTTACAGTCGAAGAAGTGTTAGGAGCTGCATGGACTACCTTTGTACCCGTATCTAGGTACTGACCCTTGCCGGCAAAAGTAATACCAGTGAATTCAGACCTGGCATTCGCACCTCTCAAGATACTCATTGGATACAGGCAAGATACCTTTGAACCAAAAGATCCTGATACCCATTCAATTGCCCCATCCTTTTCAACTATGGCCCTCTTTGTATTTAGGTTGTACATATTCCTTGACCAGTTCTCTATTGTTGAATACCTAAGGGTAGCACCCTCCTGGACAAACAACTCAACTGCTCCGGCGTGGATATTTACCACATTGTACTTTGGTGCTGAACATCCTTCTATAAAGTGACAGTAGGCACCTTCTTCTATAATTATAAGTGTATGCTCAAACTGACCAGCACCTGGTGCATTTAGTCTAAAGTATGACTGTAGTGGTACATCCACATTTACACCCTTTGGCACATATACAAATGATCCACCTGACCATACTGCATAATGTAGGGCGGCATACTTGTGGTCTGCGTTAGTGATACACTTCATAAAGTACTTCTGAACTATGTCAGGATATTCTCTAACTGCACTTTCAAAGTCAGTGTAGATTACACCCTGGTCTAGTAGATGCTGCTGAATATTGTGGTAGACAACTTCTGAGTCGTACTGGGCTCCAACACCTGATAGGTTATTTTCCCTTTCAGCCTCAGGTATACCAAGTAGGTCAAAGGTATTTTTGATATCTTCTGGTACCTGGTCCCAGTCCTCCACTAGGTCAGCATCTGGTCTGATATATGTAGTTATATCGTCTATATTTACCTCATCTAGGTTAGGTCCCCATGACGGATTTTCCAATTCATAGAACTTCTTTAGCGATGCTAGTCTGATATCAAGCATCCACTGGGGTTCATTTTTTTCCTTACTTATCTGAGTTACTATCTCTTCTGTCAAACCCTTTTCAGTTTTTGACTTATACTTGAACTCATTCTTTATGTCGTATATACCACGATCCTGCTCTTCTATTTGAGTTCTCTTCTTGTTTTCTCTCTTAGTTTCCATTAGATGAATTCACCTCATCTCTGATCCAACCGTAACCCTCTTCTTCGATTCTCTGAATCAAGGAGAAGTCACCTTCTTTTACTATCCTACCATCCATTATTACGTGAACGTAATCAGGTATTACATTGTGTATAATTTCCTTGTGGTGAGTTATTATCACTAGGGCATTGTCATCATTTTTAAAGTTCTTGATACCTTCAGAAACTATTCTTACAGCGTCAACGTCCAGACCTGAATCTGTTTCATCTAGCATGGCCAACTTTGGATTTAGAACCTGCATCTGTAGGATTTCAGTCTTCTTCTTTTCTCCTCCCGAGAAACCGTAGTTCATGTATCTTCCTGCATACTCTGCCTTCATCTGTAGGTCCCTCATCTTCTTAGATAGGTCCATGTTGAACTTTAAAACTGATACTGGCTTACCATCAACTGCAGACTTAGAAGTTCTAATAAAGTTTTCAACACTGATACCAGGTACCTCTATTGGTGACTGGAATGACATAAAGATACCCCTTCTTGCCCTTTCGTCAGCTGCCATTTCTGTAACATCTTCTCCTTCAAAGAAGATCTTTCCAGATGTAATCTCATACTTAGGATTACTCATTATAGTATTAACTAGGGTAGACTTACCAGAACCATTAGGTCCCATAATTACGTGTGTCTCACCCTTTTTGATTACAAGATTAACATTCTTTAGTATATCCTTTTCTCCAACCTTAGCGCTAAGGTCTTTTATCTCTAATAATATATCGCTCACAATTCTCACTTCCCTTTCACATTATTTAAATCATGCTATAATTTCAAACACAAGCAATATCCCTCGATTATCACTTGAAAATTTTTCAGTTGAAATTTTGTACAAGACTATATTACTATGTTTACCCAAAAAAATCAATAATCTTGACTAATTTACTAGGAATTATTTATTTTTTTTATTTTTTTTCTAATGGACCTCATATTTTAGCTGCTGACCTATTCTATACAAATAAAAAAGTCAAGTATACCATGACCCATTTGCTCTGCAATCATAGTTACCTGACTTTATAATTCTAATTTAATTTTAGTTGATAGGGCTGTCTTCTGCAACCTGTCTATGGTCCATGTATATTATACTTGGCTTTACATCCTTGTTTTCTATACATTCCTTAGTTACTAGGACCTTGTCTACATTCTCCAATGATGGTATCTCATACATAGTCTCCATCAAGGCGTGCTCAATAATTGACCTCAAACCTCTTGCTCCAGTATTCCTATCTATTGCCTTCTTGGCTATAGCAGTTAGGGCATCTGCTTCAAACTCTAACTTGGCATCATCGTATTCAAATAGCTTTGTATACTGCTTGACTAGGGAATTCTTAGGTTCTGTCAGTATCCTCACTAGAGAATCCTCATCCAATAGGTCTAGTGTCGCTAGGACTGGTATTCTACCTACAAATTCTGGTATCAAACCAAACTTCAATAGGTCATCTGGTATTACCTGTGTGTACAACTTACCGATATCCATATCAGTCTTGCTCTCAATCTTGGCACCGAAGCCTAGGACCTTATCCTTACCACGCTTCTGCACTATTTTTTCAATACCATCAAAGGCACCACCTAGGATAAATAAGATATTAGTTGTATCGACCTTCAAAAATTCCTGGTGTGGATGCTTTCTTCCACCTGATGGTGGAACATTGGCAACAGTTCCTTCCAGTATCTTTAGTAGGGCCTGCTGAACACCTTCACCACTTACATCCCTTGTTATTGAAGGGTTGTCAGACTTCCTAGAAATCTTATCAATTTCGTCTATGTATATTATACCCCTCTGGGCCTTTTCAATATCAAAGTCTGCAGCCTGTACCAACTTCAAGACTATATTTTCAACGTCTTCACCCACATATCCTGCCTCTGTCAATGAAGTAGCATCTGCTATGGCAAATGGCACATTCAATATCTTGGCTAGGGTCTGGGCTAGTAGGGTCTTTCCTGAACCTGTAGGTCCCAATAGTAGGATATTACTCTTCTGAATCTCTACATCCTCTGAAGCAGCCTTGTCTCCGTATATCCTCTTGTAGTGGTTGTATACGGCAACTGATAGGGCCTTCTTAGCCTTATTCTGGCCTATTACATAGTCATCCAATATAGCCATCATTTCCTTTGGCTTAGGAAGGTTACCTTCTATATACTCTTCAGCATCATCTACTTCTTCCTTAATTATTTCGCTACACAAGCTCACACATTCATCACAAATGTAGACACCTGGTCCGGCTATTATCCTCTTGACCTGGTCCTGACTCTTGCCACAAAAGGAGCACTTGAATTGCTTTTCTTCTTGCTTAGGCACTATATCACCTCTTTCCGTCTATATACTTACTCTCTATTTTCAATTACATGGTCTATTAAACCGAAGTCCTTGGCCTGGTCTGCAGTCATAAAGTTATCACGCTCAGTGTTTTCCTTTACCACATCATATGGCTGGCCTGTCCTCTGTGAAAGGATAGTATTTAACTTTTCCTTAGTATTTAATAGGAACTTGGTATGAATCTCTACATCAGTCGCCTGGCCTCTTGAGCCCCCTAAAGGCTGATGAATCATGATTGTACTATTTGGTAGGGCATACCTCTTACCCTTGGCTCCTGCAGCCAATAAAAAGGCACCCATAGATGCAGCCATTCCTATACATATAGTGCTTACATCTGCCTTTATATACTGCATAGTATCGTAAATAGCCATACCTGCTGTCACGCTACCCCCTGGTGAATTGATATATAGATGTATATCCTTGTCTGGATCGTCAGCTTCCAAAAATAGGAGCTGGGCGACAACTAGACTGGCTGTAGCATCATTTACTTCATCACCTAAGAAGATTATTCTATCCTTTAGAAGTCTTGAGTAGATGTCATATGACCTCTCTCCTCTTCCGTCTTGTTCTACTACATAAGGTACTAATGCCATTATTTTCCCTCCTTAATTCCACTTTACTTAGTCTTAGTATAGTTTATAAATTTCACTTGATAAAGTTCTTGTTTAAGATAAAGACCACATGGCTATGTGGTCTTTACCTATGAACTTTATTCTATATTATATACCTAAATTTTACCTGTATAATCCGGTTTTTTATTACTTAAGCACAGCACTTTCTAGTAGCATATCTACTGTCTTAGTATTCTTTAATCTAGCAATTATACCTTCTCTTTCAGCTTCTCCAACTACTTCCTTGATCTTTGCAAGTTCTAGTCCGTACATACTAGCCATATTTTCTAGGTCTGCATCTATGTCAGCTTCAGTTACTTCTACATTTTCTAGTTCAGCTATCTTTTCAACTACTAGAGAGTTCTTTACTAGAGTCTTAGCTTCATCTCTTCTAGCTTCTCTGATTTCATCAAGAGTCTGACCTGATAATTCAGCAAACTTTTCTAGAGACCATCCCTGGTAGCTAAGCTGCATATTGATTTCGTTCATCTGGTTGTCTAACTGGTTTTCTACCATTGAGTTTGGTATGTCAACTTCTACAGTTTCAGCTATCTTTTCTACTACCTTGTTTCTCATTTCACTCTTAGCTTCTTCATCAGCCTTCTTCTGAAGGTTAGCCTTGATATCATTCTTTAATTCTTCTAGTGATTCAAATTCAGTTGTATCCTTAGCGAAGTCATCATCTAGGGCTGGTAATTCCTTTACCTTTATTTCCTTGATCTTAACTTCGAATACTACTGGCTTGCCTGCTAATTCTTCAGCTGGATAGTCTTCTGGGAAAGTAACATCAACCTTGATTTCTTCTCCAGCCTTCTTACCAACTAACTGGTCTTCAAATCCTGGTATAAATGTACCTGAACCTACTTCTAGTGAGTATCCTTCAGATGTACCACCTTCAAAAGTTTCACCGTCTAATAGACCCTTGAAGTCTATAACTGCTATATTTCCGTTTTCTATAGGACCTTCAGTATCTACCATTCTAGACTGTCTTTCAACTAGGGCCTTTAGTTCATCGTCAATCTGCTCTTCAGTTACTTCAGCATCTACCTTTTCTATTTCTACACCCTTGTAGTTTTCTACTGTTAGCTCTGGTCTAACGTCTACGTCTACTACAAGTACTAATGAACCATCTTCCTTCACATCCTTGATGTCTATGCTTGGCTGACTAACAACATATAGGTCTAGTTCGTCTACTGCTGTTGGATATACTTCTGGTAGTAGTATATCTAGGGCATCATTGAAGAATACACCCTTACCATAGTTCAATTCTATTATCTTTCTTGGAGCCTTACCCTTTCTAAATCCAGCTATATTGTATCTAGACTTAGTCTTCTTGTAAGCCTTGTCTATTGCTCCTTCGAATTCTGCAGCATCTATTGCAATCTCAAAATTTACAGAATATCCTTCTTTTTTAATTAATTCTGGTTTCATAAATAATCCTCCTACACGTCACCTAAATATATTATTATTGTTTTTTAATTATTCAAGTTATAATTTTAAACACAATTCAACCACATAATTATACTATAAAAAAACTTAAAATACAATGCTTTCCTTAATTATCATGATATGAATAGGTATATTTTCCATTTTCCAGGTCCATAACGACATAAGACCCCTTGATTCCATCTCTAGGCAGGGACAAACTTCCTGGATTTATCATTTCAACCCCACCTATTATTTTATTTTCCTTGATATGGGTATGGCCGAAGATAACTATATCAGCCCCCTTTTCATGGGCATCCTGGGCCAGGAGGTCTAGACCATACTTGACCCTGTGCATATGACCATGAACCACCATAAAGGTCACCCCTTCAACTTCAAAGACCAACTCACCGTCTGCTATCTCAAAGTCACAATTGCCCCTGACTGCCATTATAGGCTTGGAAGTCTTGTCCTTTAGGTATAAGGAGTCTCTGAAATTATCTCCAGCATGTATCATCAGGTCTATTTCCTCACTTATAAAGGGCACCAACTTATCCATATTTCGTTTACCGCCATGAGTGTCAGACAAGATTAATATCTTCATTTCAAACTCCCTTCTCTACAGTCCTCTGGATGATGGTATCTATTATTTATAAAATATTTTTTATGCTTATAAAATATTTTATATGCCAGCTATCAACCACAATCCACTGGATAGTAGGACCTATATAATCCTCGAATCTATTATTTCCTTTAGCCTTACCTTCATTTCAGCAAGAGCCCTCGACCTATGGCTGAAGGAATTTTTCACTTCAGGTGCTAGCTGACCGAATGTTTCCTCATAGCCATCAGGTATAAACATACAGTCATAGCCAAAACCATTATGACCACGTTCTTCAAAGGCTATCTTACCTTCTACCTTGCCCCTGGCCAGCATCTCCTTGCCGTCCGGAAATACTGTGGCAATGACGCATACGAACCTGGCTGTCCTTTTCTCCATGGGAACATCCTTCAACTCTTCAAACATCTTGATCCTATTTTCCTCATCAGTGGCATTTTCACCGGCATACCTGGCCGAATATATACCCGGTCTCTTGCCCAGGGCGTCCACCTCTATACCAGAATCATCCCCTATAGCTATCTTGCCAGTCATTTTGCTGATTGTTCTAGCCTTTATAAGGGCATTGTGCTCGAAGGTCCTGCCATCTTCTATAATCTCTATACCATCTAGGTCAACATCCTTTAGGGACTTTATATCAAAGTCCATATCTGCCAACATCTTCTGTATTTCCTCTAACTTGTGCATATTGCCAGTAGCTATGATTGCCTCTCTTTCGTATTCACGACCAATAATTGAATCTGCAACCTGACCTAGGGCCTTTCTCTGTATCCTCATCAGTTCCTTGTTTCCCTTTTCAGCATACTCGAGTATCTGATTCATTTCAGCCCTAGTAAATGGCCTTTCCTCACCAGTACATTGAAGCTCTGCAAATTGCCCCTTATGGTTCATTATAATATTTGTATCCACTTCTGCCTTTGAGTCTTCCTCATAGCATATATCTAGGCATACATTTGAATCTACCACACCTACGCTCACTGCTGCCAGCATACTAGTAATAGGCATCTTCTTGATGTCACCAGATGCATACAACTTGTACAAGGCGTCGGCAAGGGCAACAAATGCTCCTGTAATAGATGCTGTCCTCGTACCACCATCAGCCTGTATTACATCACAATCTATCCATATAGTTCTTTCACCTAGGTCTTCAAGGTTTACAACTGACCTAATAGACCTACCTATCAGCCTCTGTATCTCCTGACTCCTGCCGTCAACCTTGCCCCTGCTAGAGTCCCTTCTCTTCCTAGTTTCTGTAGCAGATGGCAACATGGAATATTCCGCACTGATCCAGCCCTTGCCAGTCCCCTTCATAAAGCCTGGTAGACCCTCTTCTATAGATGCTGTGCATATAACCTTGGTATTTCCAACCTCTATCAAGACAGAGCCTGCTGAATGCATAGTATAATTCCTGGTTATTTTTACAGGTCTTAACTGGTCAAAATCCCTACCATCAGGTCTTGGTCCTATTTTCTCACCATCTATACCACTAGATGCTTCTTCCAAATTTTCTACTCTCTCACTAGTACTTGCATCTAGACTCTCTCTAACACTTGAATTTGTCACTAAATCCCCTCTTTTCATCCATGGCCTATATAGCCCTACTAATTTTCTTATCTTTTTAAGATAGAGTCTTTATATACTATCTTACTAAGTTGATTTTTCGATTGCTCATAAAATATACAAAATACCTAGATATCACCTAGATATCCTCTAGCCTTGAATCTACCTCATCCCTAGTCTTGCAAGCCAAAAGCTCCATAAATTTGGACTCATCGATAACCTTGACGCCTAGAGATAGAGCCTTGTCCAATTTTGAGCCTGCCTCCTCGCCTGCTAGGACAAAGCTAGTAGACTTGCTAACACTGGATGTAGCCTTGCCTGCCCTTTCTTCTATTAGGGCCTTGGCATCATTCCTCTTCATGGTAGCTAGGGTACCTGTTAGGACTATCTTCATACCTTCAAATACCTTGACTATCCCCTTATCATCCTTTTCTATGACTTGCATATTGAGGCCGGCCTGTCTCAGCTTTTCTATTGTTTCCTTGTTCTTATCCTCTTGGAAGAACTTAACCACACTGTCAGACATTATCTGGCCAAATTCCTCTATCTGTATCAGGTCATCTTCACTGGCAGACATTATATGGTCCATAGAACCACAGGCACTTGCCAGCAATTTGGCTCCCTTTACACCTACAAACCTAATCCCTAGTCCATTGATTAGTCTCCATAGGTCATTTGACTTGGATTTTTCTATAGATGCCATCAGGTTGGCTACAGACTTCTGTCCCATACGGTCTAGACTCACCAAGATATCCGGATCCATATAGTATAGGTCTGCTATATCCTTGATCACACCCTTGTCCAAAAGGCTGGTAATAATCGACTCGCCCATGCCCTCAATGTCCATGGCATCCCTGGATACGAAGTGAATTATACCCCTCCTGATTTGGGCTGGACAAGAAATATTGATACACTTGACAGCGGCTTCTCCATCTAGCCTTACAGTTTCTTGACCGCATACTGGACACTGGTGAGGCATCTCAAAGACCTCTTCCTTCCCAGTCCTATCATCTAGGGATACTTCTACAACCTGAGGGATAATATCCCCAGCCTTCTGCACCAGGACTCTATCCCCTATCCTGATATCCCTCTCCTTGATATAGTCTTCATTGTGGAGACTTGCCCTACTAACTGTAGTTCCCGCCAGCCTGACAGGTTCTAAGATAGCAGTAGGAGTGATAGTTCCTGTCCTGCCTACTTCTACCTCTATATCTATCAGCTTGGTCTTTTTTCTCTCTGCTGGGAACTTGAAGGCAGTGGCCCATCTTGGACTCTTGGCTGTAAATCCTAGGACCTCTCTTTGGGCTATGGAATCTACCTTGATTACCATACCATCTATTTCATATGGCAGGCTAGACCTATTTTCAGTCCAATAACTAATATATTCTATTACCTCTTCTATATTTTCACACAACTTGTACTCTTCATTCACCTTCAAGCCTAGAGATTTCATATAATCAAAAGATTGACTGTGCCTCTCTAGCCCTAGCTCTTCTATATTTTCTAGGTTAAATATAAATATATCCAAGGGTCTCTTTGCAGCTAATTTAGGGTCCAACTGCCTAAGTGAACCTGCTGCTAAATTTCTTGGGTTGGCATATATCTGCAGGTCGTGGTCTTCCTGATAGGCATTTACTGCCTCAAAATCACTTTTGGAAATATACACTTCTCCCCTAGCTACTAGCTTTCTCTTTTCGTCTATCTTAATGGGTATAGTAGCTATGGTCTTTATATTTTCTGTTACATTTTCGCCTGTATAGCCATCCCCCCTGGTAGCCCCCATTCTTAGGTAGCCATCCTCATAGGTCAAGCCTACAGACAGGCCATCTATCTTAGTTTCCACCACATAGTTAACCTGACCATGACCTGGTCCCAGAGCTCCACGAACCCTCCTGTCAAAGTCCCTAATCTCTTCTGCTGAAAAAACATTAGATAAACTCAACATAGGTCTCTCATGCTGGTACTGGTCGAACTTTTCTAGGGCCCTACCACCTACCCTTACTGATGGAGAATCCTCCTTCTTATATTCTGGAAAGGCCTCTTCCAACAATATCAGACTCTTCATCAACCTATCATAGTCCATATCGCTTATCTCAGGGCTATCTGAATTGTAGTACCTATCACTGTGGTAGTTCAAAATGTCCTTTAGGTCATCCACCATTTGGCCCGCCTCTTGATTTGAAATAGAATTTTGACCTAGCCTATCCTTTATTTTTTCTATATATAAATTTTCATCTATTACTTTCATAGTTTTCCTTACCTACTAACATTTTAGTACTTTTAAAATCAATCTTACCTATATTTAACTTTCTGCTTAAATTTATTTAGGACTTTCTTTTAAAATATATTTTCTAGACTCAAGTAATACTATCCGGTGCCTAGTCTAGGAAGTCACCACTCATTATATCATCTGCATTAGTAGCAGCCTTCATCCTCTTGCCATTTACTATATCCACTATTATGCCTTCTTCATCTATCAGGAAGCTAGTCCTGTCTATACCTAAAAATGTCTTGCCATACATCTTTTTCTCCTTCCAAGCTCCATAGGCCTGGATAACCTCAGTCTCTGGGTCAGACAGTAGTATAAATGGTAGCTCATGCTTACTTGCAAAATTTGTATGAGTCTTGGCACTGTCCTTGCTAATGCCTATAACCTCAGCCCCCTTGGCTACTATCTGGGGGTAATTGTCTCTGAAGTTGCAGGCCTGTTTAGTACAGCCTGGTGTGTTGTCCTTTGGGTAAAAATACAAGATTACCTTCTTGCCCCTAAACTGGCTCAAGCTAACCTCCTTATTGTCCTTGTCCATCAATGTAAAATCCGGTGCCTTATCTCCTATATTCATAATATTCTCCTTATCTTTTCACTCTTGTTTCTATATATCTATCCTCTAAGCTACTTGTTTGATATATAAATTATAAACCATTATACGTTAAATATCCATGATATTAGGCCTAAAGTTAAAATATATTAAAAATACCGACCTTGCAAGACTTAGACTTTAAATCTAACTCTTGCAAGTCGGCATATTTTCTATCCTTGCTCAAAGTATCATAAGACAGTCTATCTGCACTTGTATATGGAAATTCATAGGTTTACCCTCTTAAATATTCCTATGATACTCTTTTTGTTAATTTTGATTCCAAACCTCCTAGAGCCAAGTCAAAAACTACAGCCATAACTGCTGTTGGTATAGTACCAGCCCAAATAATAGCAGAACCATTTGAAACAACTATTCCCCTTGAAATTATATCACCTAGTCCACCAGCACCTATAAAGGTACCTATTGTAGTAACACCCACTGCTATAACCAAGGCATTTCTAATACCTCCAATAATCACCGATAAAGAAAGTGGTAATTTGACCTTAAAGAGAATCTGTCTCCTTGTCATCCCCATACCCTTCGCTACATCAATCAGGTCATAACTCACATTATTTAGACCTGTACAGGTGTTTTTCAAAATCGGCAATATTGAGTATAAAAATACTGTCGCTACAACCGTATTAGTCCCAAGCCCCATCACTACCATTAATATTGATAGCAAGGCCAAAGATGGTATCGTCTGAATGACATTGGCTATACCTATAACAAATCCAGAAAGTTTTCTATACCTACTGATATACATACCGACTGGAATAGCTAGCAGGCATGCAAATAGGACTCCGTATACGGAAATTAAAAAGTGCCTTATAAACTGTTCAAATACAACATGTCCATTTATCTGATAATACTCAAACAATTCTTTCAAAGAATATCACTCCCTTCTCCATAGGTCACCCTACATACCAAGCAATTTTTTATACATGGCCCTAGACTGTAGAGGACTTATTTTCTTTGACTCAAAATAGTTGTTGGCTTTTAAAAACCTTTCTGCAACTACATTTGCTTCAATCTTGTGACCATCACATAGGTTATTTAACTCCTGCATTTTTTCACTAGGAATTGCTCCATCCAGCTTCAATAGTAGGTCTACAATTTCCGGATGTTCTTTTAATACCTTCTTGTCTACAACAGGAGAAGCATCATATGGTGGAAAGAGTCTTAAGTCATCCTCTAATAATTTTAGACCATAAGCCTTTATCCTACCATCAGTAGAAAATCCTAGAACCACGTCCATTTTTCCTGAATTAACTGCACTGTATACCAGACTAACATCCATAGGTAGTATGGTCTTAAAGTCAAAACCATATTTTTCCTTAAAGGCTTCATAACCATCGCCCTTTCTATTTATCCAACTCGTGTCAACGCCCGCCATTATATCTTTGGATATCTTCTTTAGGTCACTGACCTTTTCAAGTTTATGTTTCTTGGCAAAATCTTCTCTTACCATAAATACATAGGTATTTTCAAATCCGTATGTTGGCAACCAAACCAAGCCAAATTTTTTATAGAAACCATTGACTACTTTTTTTAAGGCCAGATCGGTATCTGTCGTAGGCTCCATCTTTAATTCACCCGTCAAGGATGTTCCTGTATACATTACAGAGGCCAGATTGGCATGTCCACCATCCATAGCCTGGAATAGTAACATGGATGAAGACAGGTTATTTATTATAGAAACCTTCCTTTTTGGATAGTAATGTTCTATCATTTGCTTCTGTATTTGTGAGACTATCTGTCTTTCTGATGTACTACCGCCAGCTATAACTATATCTCCCTTAGATGAATCTCCCTCTAAACCTGGTAGAGAACATGCGGTCAAACTTATTGATAAAAATAAGGATAAAAATAGGAGTAGTACTTTTTTAACCGTATTTTTCTTCTTGTCTTGTATATCTAACCCAATATTTTCTGAAACCGACGTATTCTTATATTGTGATTTTGTCTTGGGTTGGACAAATTTTTCTAACCTGACTAATACAAAATCAACTACTAGGGCTATAATTGTAACTGGTAAGGCTCCCATTACAATCATAGGTACATTAAATAAGGTCAGACCAGAAAATATGAAATCTCCAAGACCTCCTGCACCTACATAGGATGCCAGCGTAGTCCAGGCTATGACATATACAGCCGACAACCTAATACCGGCCATTATTACGGGTGCAGCCAACCTAATCTGTATACGACAAATTATTTGTGAAAATGTCATCCCCATGCCCTTTGCAGCATCTAATATATTTTCATCTACTCCATTCATACCAAGAACTGTATTTCTAAGAACTGGAAGTAGGGAATAAATAAAAATAGCTATTATAGCAGGTAGCTTACCTACTCCAAAGATAGGTATCATTATAGCTAACAAGGACAAGGATGGTATAGTCTGAAATACAGAGGCTATCGTCATCACAATCTTTGTTAGTGTCTTATTTTTTGTAATTAACACACCTACTGGCACTGCCACCAAAACACCTAAAGACAAGGCTATAAGTGATATATATAGGTGTTCTCCTATTTTTAAAAATAATTCTGGCAATTTTTCTATAATTAAATTTATCATTTAACCACCTACTTCAATTATTTTATTCGACTTCATACTCTTCAGTTAGCAATACTTCTGAATCTTCAGGCTCATAGTCACTCCAAAAATTATTGTATAAGTAATCAACCATAGCAGCCCTGGTAACAAGACCTACAAGGCAACCATTACTATCTATTACAGGTATATTCTTATACTTAAGTTCTTTTATATAGTACAAGGCTGACTTGACCTTTGTGTCTACACGTATTGCATAAGCCCTATTTACAAAGTCTTCTATCGGCCTAGAAAACTTATTATCTTTTACCTTTACTAAAAATGCATCTAGCATACCAATTAAAACATTATTGTCATCTACTACAAAAAGTGTATCAACTCTCTTTTCATGCATCATGTTCATTGCAGTTCTGAGGCTATCTTTTACATTTATTTTATAAGGATTCTTCATCATTATTTCTTCAACCGTGCTTAAATCAAATTTAGCTTCCGTCAGTCTATCTTCACCAATCATATTTTTGACAAATTCATTTTTAGGATTTAACAAAATATTTTCAACAGTATCGAATTGGATTAATTCACCCCTATCCAATATGGCAATCTTGTCAGCAAGTTTTATTGCCTCATCCATATCGTGGGTAACTATTACGAAAGTTTTTCCAGTTTTTACCTGCAATTCCTTGACTATATCCTGGAGCGACTCTCTCGTCACTGGATCTAAGGCACCAAATGGTTCATCCATTAAGACTATATCCTGGTCGGCCGCCAAGGCTCTTATAACACCGATTCTCTGTTGCTGTCCACCAGACAATTCAGATGGATACCTATTTAAAAATGACTCTGGCAAATCCACCATCTTAATCAATTTGACAGCCTTCTCTTTCATTTTATCCTCTGGCCACTTCAATAATCTTGGAACCATCGTTATATTTTCATATATAGTCATATGTGGAATCAAGCCTATTTGCTGGATTACATAACCGATTTTCCTACGTAGCTCAACCTCATTAAAATCTTTTATATTTTTACCATCTAGCGTAAGTTCACCACTAGTTGGCTCAAGCATTCTATTTATCATTCTCATTAGGGTTGTCTTTCCACTACCTGAAGTACCTATAAAACAGACAAACTCACCCCTATTGAATTCTAAATTGACATCTTTAACAGCCTTTTTACCATTAGGATATTTTTTTGTTATATTCTTGTACTTTATCATATGTTCTCCTTTCTAGGATTATTATTTTAAACATACTCCGTTTTTTATTCAGATATATCAAGTAAACCCTAATTCTCTCTTAACCGTATATACTAATACCGACTGAACGGTCATATCTAACCCCAGCAGTCGGTATTACAAATTATATTTTCCTTAATAAAAAGTACTTTTACTTATATACTTGTTTTTAATTTACTTAAATACATCTTCAGAATCCATACCAGCTATATCTTGGTCACTATAGCCTAGCTTCTTCAGTATATCTTGAGTATCATGGCCTATTTCCTTACCAGCATACTTATAAATAACATCTGATTCTGAGAATTTTATAGGCATGGCGAACTGACGAACTTTCTTTTTGCCAGCATCCACCTCTACTATCATCTCTCTAGCCTTGATCTGTGGTTCATGATTGAAGGCCTGATCAAAGTCTAAGACTGGTTCTATACAAGCATCTAGTGGACTAAATACCTCATTCCAGTGGGCCAATGGCTTGGACTTGATAATCTCAACTAGTCTAGCCTTTAGGACACCACCATCATCTGGAGTAGCACCCATTTCTAGCAATTCTGGTAGACCAACTGCATCAGCAAGCTTCTTGAGGAATTTAGGCTCTAGTGAACCTACAGTTATGTATTCCTTGTCAGAAGTCTCGTATATATCGTATATACCCTTACCATTTAGGTCAAAGCCTTCTCTCTCCCTCTTCTTGCCATCCATTAGGAAAGATGCACCTTCAAATGTATTCATAGGTATAATTGTATCCATCATTGATATATCTACATACTGGCCCTTACCAGTTAATTCCCTATAGTTAGCAGCTGCTAGAATGCCTATTACTGAATGTAGGGCTCCACCTGCTATATCTCCTAGCTGTGTACTCATAAGAGATGGTCCTGTAGACTTTCTACCCGCTACAGATAGTAGACCACTTAGGGCCATAAAGTTACAGTCGTGACCTGCCTTATTCATAGCTGGTCCTGAATTACCATAAGAAGATATAGAGCAGTATATCAACCTAGGATTAATCTTTGAAAGGTCTTCATATGATAGACCCAATTTCTTCATTACACCCGGTCTAAACTGTTCAATAACTATATCGTATTCCTTGATCAGTTCCTTGATTATTTCTATGGCCTTAGGTGATTTTAAATTTAAGGAAATTGTTTTCTTGTTCCTGTTAAGCCATAACTGATTAGCACTCAATCCTATCTCTTCATCAAAAGCCCCCATCTCATAAACTAGGTCTAGCTTTGATTTTGAGCTCACCTTTAAAACCTCTGCACCCATATCCGCCAACATCAAAGTTGCATATGGTCCTGGAAGAAGTGTTGTGAAATCTAAGATTTTCAGATTTGATAAAGCTGTATTATTAGTCATAATAAACCCCCTATAATTAATATGTCACTTGTTTCATTATACAACATATTAGTAGAATTTTAAACACTCTTTATAAAAGATTCTAAAAATACAAAAAATGGTGAAAACTTAAATCGAGTAGGGAGGACTTTCTCCTCCCTCTCACACCACGGAGCGTGCCGTT
>NZ_JRNB01000045.1 GCF_000758885.1 Peptostreptococcus sp. MV1
CTTACGACTTTGAAAGCATTTTTGTTACCATCAACGCTATATATTATAGAACCAAAATATAGGCCACACATTCATTTTATCTGCCTAGAATGCGTAGCCTATATTTGTTGTGTAACTAACCTTATAGATTAGCCCTTTATTCTCCTAGACCTATACTAATTCGATGAATGCCATTTCAGCAGCATCGCCTCTTCTTGGTCCCTTCTTTATTATTCTAGTATAACCACCATTTCTTTCAGCATACTTTGGTGCTATATTTTCGAATAAGTCACTAACTACTGTTTCGTCGATTACATAAGCAAGAACCTGTCTTCTAGCGTGAAGATCACCCTTCTTAGCAAGAGTTATCATCTTTTCAGCCATTCTTCTAGTTTCCTTTGCTCTAGTAACTGTAGTTTCTATTCTTCCCTCTCTTAGTAAACTAGTCACAAGGTTTCTTAACATTAAGTTTCTGTGAGCAGTTTCACGTCCTAATTTACGGTAAGTTGTCATCTATGTCCCTCCTTTACGTGATTTTCTGAACAAATAAATTATTATTCTTCGTTTGGCTTTAACTTAAGGTCTAGCTCGTGAAGCTTCTGGATTACTTCTTCAAGAGACTTCTTACCTAAGTTTCTAACCTTCATCATATCTTCTTCAGACTTGTTTGATAGTTCTTCAACAGTGTTGATTCCTGCCCTCTTCAAGCAGTTGTATGATCTAACTGACAAATCTAACTCTTCTATAGTCATTTCAAGAACTTTTTCTTTCTTGTCCTCTTCTTTTTCTACCATTATTTCAACATTGCCTATATGCTCTGTTAAGTCAATAAACAATTTTAAATGTTCTTCTAGTACTTTCGCAGCTAGAGACATTCCTTCCTGAGGATTAATACTTCCATTTGTCAAAACTTCAAGTGTCAGTTTATCGAAATCTGTCTTCTGTCCAACTCTAGTATTTTCAACATGGTAGCTCACCTTTTCAATCGGAGTATAGATTGAATCTACAGGTAATGTACCAATTGGCATACTATCGTTCTTGTTTTCTTCAGCAGATACATATCCCCTGCCCTTGTTAACGTGAATTTCCATATTCAACTTTGCATTGTCATCCAAAGTAGCTATATGAAGGTCTTTGCTAACAATTTCAACATCTGGAGGACATATAATATCTGCTCCAGTTACTTCGCAAGGTCCTACTGCCTGAATCTTCAATACTCTAGATTCCTCACCATCGATTGTCGCTGATAGTTCTTTCAAGGAAAGAATCATCTCAGTTACATCTTCTTTTACACCAGGTACTGTTGAGAATTCATGAAGGACTCCATCAATTCTCACAGCATAAACTGCTACCCCTGGAAGAGATGATAAAAGTATTCTTCTAAGCGCATTACCTATAGTAATACCAAATCCTCTTTCCAATGGTTCAACAACAAATTTACCATATCTATAATCTTCGCTCAATTCGACAATATCAACTTTTGGCTTTTCTATTTCTATCATGGATAAACCCTCCTATACAAATATTGGTCCACTGAGGGTGAAATTAACCTCAATACTACACTCTTCTTCTCTTTGGTGGTCTGCAACCATTGTGTGGTATTGGAGTAACATCCTTAATCATTGTAACTTCAAGACCAGTTGCCTGTAAAGCTCTAATAGCTGCTTCTCTACCAGAACCAGGACCCTTAACAAATACTTCTACAGTCTTTAGACCGTGTTCCATAGCTGCCTTAGCTGCAGTTTCCGCTGCCATCTGTGAAGCGTATGGAGTAGCCTTTCTTGATCCCTTAAATCCTAACTGTCCTGAAGATGCCCAAGAAATTGCATTTCCGTGTACATCTGTCAATGTTACTATTGTATTATTAAAAGTAGACTGAATATGTGCATGTCCACGTTCTATATTCTTACGTTCTCTTCTTCTTACACGCTGAACTACTTTCTTGTTACCTTTTGCCATTTATCCTTACCTCCTTCTCTACTTTATTTATTTCTTCTTACGAGATACAGTTTTTCTAGGACCCTTTCTAGTTCTAGCGTTAGTCTTAGTCTTCTGTCCTCTTAGAGGTAAGCCCTTAGCATGTCTAATACCTCTGTAGCATTTTATATCTCTTAGTCTCTTTATGTTTAAGGCGATTTCTCTTCTCAAGTCACCTTCTACTAGATGGTCTTCATCTATTATTCTTCTAAGCTCGTTTACCTGGTCCTCAGATAGATCCTTTATTCTAGTATCTTTGCTTATACCAGCCTTAGCTAATATTTCATTTGAAGTAGCTCTACCTATACCGTATATATATGTCAAGCCGATTTCAGCTCTTTTTTCTCTAGGTAAGTCTACACCAGCTATTCTTGCCATATTCGCACCTCCTACATATTATTATGTATTTCTAAATCCTTGGTAATTCTTAACCCTGCTTCTGCTTGTGCTTAGGATTTTCACAGATTACCATTACTTTTCCTTTTCTCTTTATAACCTTACA
The DNA here is from genome assembly GCF_000758885.1 of Peptostreptococcus sp. MV1. GTDB lineage: Bacteria > Bacillota > Clostridia > Peptostreptococcales > Peptostreptococcaceae > Peptostreptococcus. The sequence continues at coordinate 2,459 of NZ_JRNB01000045.1, forward strand.
CTTCTCGCATATTGGTTTAACAGATGGTCTAACCTTCATTTTTGTTCCTCCTCAGACTATAAATAGCCTACTTCTTACGCCAAGTAATTCTTCCTCTCGTAAGATCATAAGGGGAAAGCTCTATATTCACCTTATCTCCTTCGAGAATCCTTATGAAGTTCATTCTTAGCTTTCCTGATATGTGACACAAAACCTCATGTCCATTATCTAATTTAACTTTAAACATTGCGTTTGGTAGAGTTTCAGAAACTGTACCTTCTAATTCAATTACGTCTTTTTTGGCCATTAACTAACCAAACCTCCATTTCACAAGTTAAGTTTACTTTAACTTATTTAACTCTGCTCTTATACAAGAATCTGTTATTTTATCTCCGTTTTGCAACAACATTTTTATTTCTTCGTTGACGTACTTTTCAACTTTTAAATGCTTGATCTTTTTAAGTTTTGGTTTGTCTAGCTTCCTGGACCTTCCGTCGGAAATCAGGACAAAGGATTCATCCACTATCTTTACGATAAAGAAGTATTTGCCTTCATCCCTGCCACAGGAAGCCTTGACTAATTGACCTAAGCTTAAATTTTCTGATAGCATACAACACCCCTCCTTATAGGTTAGTGAAGGTCTATCTCATGCTCTTTCGGAACACTTGCTATAAAAGCTTACAATGTTACTTTCATAGCAACCCTATCGTCTTCAAACAGGGACAACAAACTTGTTTCCCGAATCCTTTTGCGATGGGCCACAAAATCATAATTCTCAAGAGCTCTACTGGTTTTACTAAGCTAATGCAGCTTTTATATCTTCAAAAACCTTATCTATATCCTGATTGCCTTCTATATTAGCTATTACACCCTGTTTAGTATAGTAATCTACTAGAGGCTTTGTTTCAGATAAATAAACTTCAATTCTGTGAGAAACTGTTTCTTCATTGTCATCTGGTCTTTGAGTAAGATTAGCATGACAAGAATCACAAACTCCCTCTTCCTTACTTGGATTAAACTTGACATGGTAAGTAGCTCCACAAGTCTTGCAAATTCTTCTTCCGCAAGCTCTTTCAACTAGAAGCTTTGGTTCTACTTCTATATTAACTACCTTGTCTAAAGCTATATTATTCTCGCTTAAATACTTGTCCAAGTATTCAGCCTGAAAGATGTTTCTTGGGAAGCCGTCCAACATAAATCCATCCTTACAATCAGCTTCTGATAGTCTTGATGCCACTAGTCCACAAGTTAATTCGTCTGGAACTAATTTTCCTTCATTCATGTATTCCTGAGCCTTCTTACCTAGCTCTGTTCCTTCTTTGATGTTCTTTCTAAATATATCTCCTGTTGAAATATGAGGTATCTTGTAGCTGTCAACTATGTTAGCAGCCTGAGTCCCCTTACCCGCACCAGGAGGTCCAAGTAATATTATTTTCATATTTATCATCTCCAAAATTATTTTAGGAAACCTTGATAATTTTTCATTACAAGATTTGATTCTAACTGTCTCTTAAGCTCCAATGCAACACCAACAATGATCAATAGTGATGTACCACCAAAGTTCATCGGTATCTGCATATAGTGAGTGATCAATGCTGGTATCATGGCCATTAGACCCAAGAAAGCTGCACCTACTATAGTCAACTTTGAAAGTATTCCACCTAGGTACTTCTCTGTTGGTTTACCTGGTCTAATACCTGGTATAAAACCACCACTATTCTTCATATTCTTTGTAATATCCTCTGTATTGAAAGAGATTGTGTTATAGAAGTATGAGAATAATACGATTAGTACTATTTCTATTATTCTATATGTCCAAAATCCCTTATCAGTTGATAGATTAAAGAATGCATTAACTGCTGCCTGCATCTTTGGTCCACCTAATAGTGCTATTGTCTGTGGTAGGGCCAATATTGAACTAGCAAAGATTATAGGCATTACACCTGACTGGTTAACCTTCATTGGTATATGAGAAGATTCACCACCATACATCTTTCTTCCTACTACTCTTTTTGCATATTGAACCGGTATCTTTCTGGTAGATTCATTGATGAAAGTTACACCTGTTATAGTTATTAGAACAACTACAACAAAAACTGTTATAGCTGGCCACTTCAACAAACCTATGCTAACCTTCTGAGCTATAGCTCCAATATCTATAGGTAGTCTTGATATGATACCTACGAATATTAGGACTGAACTACCATTACCTAGTCCCTTCTCAGTGATCCTATCACCCAACCACATTACCATCATACTGGCTGCTACCAAGGTAATGATAACAGTAAAGATAAAGAAAGGATTATTTACCTTCAAGGCCCTCCTAACTATACCAAGTGTGATACCTACGGCCTGGATTATTGCAAGCGCTAGTGTAGTCATTCTTGTGTACTTGTTTATCTTCTTCTTGCCCTCTTCACCAGACTTCTGTAGTTCTTTCAAACTCTCGAAACCTGCTGTCAAAAGCTGTATAATGATAGATGCTGTAATGTAAGGACCAATTCCCAAAGCGAATATAGTGAAGTTACTGAAGGCTCCTCCTGAGAACATATTGTATAGTCCTAATAGGGAGTTCTTTTCAACCATACTCTTAATTACAGACGTATTTATACCTGGAACTGGTATTGTTGTTCCTAGTCTAAATACGATTATCATAAGAAATGTAAATACCAATTTCTTTCTGATATCTTTAATCTTCAAAGCCTGTTGTATTTTATTCATCAAATCTAATCACCCCGCTAACTTTTAAGTGACTAAACTTCTTCAACCTTACCGCCAGCTTTTTCAATTTTTTCCTTTGCTGATGCAGTAAATTTAGCAGCCTGAACTGTAAGAGCCTTGTCTAAAGCGCCGTTACCTAGTATCTTTAGTCCATCCTTTTCTATCTTAGAAATAGTCCCAGCCTTCTTTAGCATTTCTGCATTTATTACTGTTCCTGCTTCAAATTTGTTCAATGTTTCAACGTTAACTTCTGAATACATCTTCTTGAATATATTTGTGAAACCTCTCTTAGGCAGTCTTCTAGCAAGTGGCATCTGTCCACCTTCGAATCCTACTCTAACTCCTCCACCAGATCTTGACCACTGACCCTTCTGTCCACGACCAGATGTCTTACCCTGACCTGTTGCAGTACCTCTACCTAATCTTTTCTTAGCCTTTACAGCTCCTTTGGCAGGTTTTAACTCATGTAGCTTCATTCTGTTGCACCTCCTTCTCTTTGTGTATCTATTATTCTGCTATCTCAGTTACTTCAACAAGGTGGCTTACCTTATTGATCATACCTCTTGTCTGAGCGTTATCTTCCTTTACTACTACTGATTCTCTCTTCTTTAGTCCAAGAGCTTCAACGTTCTTTCTCTGGTTAGGAGTAGTTCCTATAACGCTTCTAACTAACTTTATCTGTATTTTAGACATTTGAACCTCCTATTATTATCCTAGTAGATCTTCTACCTTCTTGCCTCTCAATCTTGCAATTGATTCAGCTGTCTTTATATCCTTTAATCCAGCCATAGTTGCATTAACCATGTTTCTTGGATTGTTTGAACCAGTTGACTTAGCTCTAACGTCGCTAACTCCTGCTAATTCTAGTACGGCTCTAACAGGACCACCTGCTAGGACTCCTGTACCTTCCTGAGCTGGCATGATAAGTATCTTACCTGCACCGAAGTGACCTACAACCTCATGAGGTATAGTAGTTCCTACTCTAGGTACTGTTATAAGATTCTTCTTAGCATCTTCAACTGCCTTTCTGATAGCATCTGGAACTTCCATAGCTTTACCAGATCCTATACCAACGTGACCATTGTTATCTCCAACTACTACTAAAGCAGCAAATCTAAAGTTTCTACCACCCTTTACAACCTTAGCAACACGTCTAATTTCTATAACTCTCTCTTCTAAATCGAATTGAGATGCATCAATAGGTTTACTATGTAGCATATTATTCCTCCTTCAATTAATTAGAACTTAAGACCAGCTTCTCTTGCACCTTCAGCTAGTTCTAAAACTCTACCGTGATATATGTAACCACCTCTGTCGAATACAACTTCTGTTATACCCTTTTCAGCAGCCTTCTTTGCTACTAATTCTCCAACTTTCTTAGCAGCTTCTTTGTTTCCAGTGTATGAAACAGCACTCTTAACAGCTTCATCAAGTGATGATGCAGATACTAGTGTTACTCTGTTTACGTCATCTATAATCTGAGCATAAATATTCTTAGAACTTCTGAATACACTTAGTCTTGGTCTTTCAGCTGTTCCTGTTACTTTTTTTCTAACTCTCTTATGTCTAGCAACTCTGTTTGCATTCTTATCTATCTTCTTGAACAAAGTACTCACTCCTTTCGCTAATTATTATTTCTTACCAGTTTTACCTTCCTTACGGATGATAACTTCGTCAGCATACTTGATACCCTTACCCTTGTATGGTTCTGGCTTTCTCCAAGCTCTGATAACAGATGCATAGTTACCTACCTGCTGCTTGTCAATACCCTTTACGATTATTTCAAACTGGTTAGGCACTTCTGTAGTGATGCCTTCTGGATCGTCCATTTCTACTGGATGAGAGTATCCTAAGTTCATTACCAACTTCTTGCCCTGCTTTGCAGCTCTGTAACCTACACCCTTGATTTCTAGCTTCTTTTCGAATCCGTCAGAAACACCTACTACCATGTTGTTTATAAGTGTTCTAGTTAGACCGTGAAGACTTCTGTGCTTCTTGTTTTCAGTTGGTCTTTCAACTACTATAGTGCTTTCTTCCTTCTTTATTATCATTTCATTATTGAACTTATTTGTCAATGTTCCCTTTGGACCTTTTACAGTCACTGTGTTGTTTTCACCTAGAGTGACTTCAACACCTGCTGGGATCACGATTGGCTTAAGACCTATTCTTGACATTATTACACCTCCTTACATTATGAAATCTTACCAAACGTAGCAGATTACTTCTCCACCAACGTTATTATTTCTTGCCTGCTTATCAGTTAGTATACCATGTGATGTTGATACCATAGCGATACCTAATCCATTTAATACCTTTGGTACATCTTCTGCAGCTGCATATATTCTCATACCTGGCTTAGATATTCTCTTTAGTCCTGAGATTACTCTTTCACCATTCTGTCCGTACTTTAGCTGCATTCTTATTATTCCTTGCTTTCCATCTTCTATTACATCATAGCCTCTGATGAACCCTTCTTCAAGAAGTATTCTAGCTATTTCTTTCTTTATGTTAGAAGCAGGAACATCAACAGTGTCATGCTTAACAGTGTTTGCATTTCTTATTCTTGTAAGCATATCTGCGATTGGATCTGTCATTGTCATAATAAAATCCTCCTTCCGATTATCTATATCTTACCAACTTGATTTTCTTACACCAGGTATTTCACCCTTGTATGCTAATTCTCTAAAACAAATACGGCAAATACCGAAATCCTTTAGAACTGAGTGTGGTCTACCACAAATTGAACATCTAGTGTATTCTCTTGTCTTATATTTCTGCTTTCTCTGCTGCTTTACTTTCATTGCTTTTCTAGCCACGTGAATTCCTCCTTTTTATCTACTTAGAAAATGGCATTCCTAATAACTTTATTAGTTCACGAGCCTCTTCGTCAGTCTTTGCAGTTGTAACGAAGATTATGTCCATACCTCTTACCTTATCAACCTTATCGTATTCGATTTCAGGGAAAATAAGCTGTTCCTTGATACCTAGTGCGTAGTTACCTCTTCCGTCGAATGAATTGGCACTAACACCTCTAAAGTCTCTAACTCTTGGTAGAGATACAGAAACTAACTTATCCATGAAGTAGTACATCTTGTCACTTCTAAGAGTAACCTTAGTACCTATTGGCATACCTTCTCTTAGCTTAAAGTTCGCTACTGACTTTCTAGCTCTTGTTATAACTGGCTTCTGTCCAGTTATCATTTCTAATTCTTCTATAGCCTTTTCTAAAGCCTTTGAATTATCCTTTGAATCACCAACACCCATATTAATAACTATCTTATCAAGTCTTGGTATTTCCATTATATTCTTATATCCAAACTTCTCCATTAACGCTGGAGCAACTTCCTTCTTATACTTTTCTTCTAATCTTGAAGCCATTGTGTTCCCTCCTTTCGGTTATATTTCTTATAATTCTTTACCGCTCTTAGCAGATACTCTGACTTTCTTTCCGTCTTTTACTTCGTATCTTACTCTTACACCCTTACCAGATTCTGGATCAAATGGCATTACATTTGATATATGTATTGGAGCTTCCTTAGTTGTTATTCCACCCTGTGGGTTAGTAGCAGATGGCTTGTTGTGCTTAGTTGCTATGTTGATACCTTCAACTAAAACCTTGTCGTTCTTTGCATCTACGCTTAGAACTAGTCCCTTTTTGCCCTTGTCCTTACCTGCTATAACTACAACAGTGTCGCCTTTCTTTACACGCATCATTGATCTATTGCACCTCCTCTAATTATAGTACTTCTGGAGCTAGAGATACTATCTTCATGAAGTCGTTGTCTCTTAACTCTCTCGCAACAGGTCCAAATATACGAGTACCTACTGGTGTCTTATCGTCCTTTATAATAACTGCAGCATTTTCATCAAATGAAATATAGCTACCATCGTTACGTCTCATTCCCTGCTTGCTTCTAACTACAACAGCTTTTACTACTTTACCTTTTTTTACAACTCCGCCTGGTGTTGCACTTTTTACTGTTGCAACTATTACGTCACCTACATTGGCGTACTTTCTCTTACTTCCGCCAAGAACACGTATGCATAAAAGTTCTCTAGCACCTGAATTATCAGCTACTTTTAAACGTGTTTCCTGCTGTATCATCGCAATTCCTCCTTCTATGTAAACTATTTTACCTTTTCTATTATCTCAACTACTCTGAATCTCTTGTCCTTAGATAAAGGTCTAGTTTCCATTATTCTAACTCTATCTCCTATGTTACACATATTCATTTCATCATGAGCCTTGTATTTTTTAGTTCTCTTAACACGCTTGTTATAAAGTGGATGTTTTACGAAATCTTCGCAAGCAACTACAACAGTCTTTTCCATCTTATCACTAACAACACGGCCGATTCTAACTTTTCTTCTGTTTCTTTCCATGTCTATCAAAAGCCTCCTTCTTCCAATATTAAGCTCTAGCTTCGTTTAACTTTCTTTCTGCAAGAACAGTCTTAACCTTTGCTATGTCTCTCTTTACAGTCTTTATTCTAGCTGTATTCTGTAACTGACCAGTAGCTAATTGGAATCTCAAGCTAAATAATTCACTCTTGAATTCATCTAACTTTGCTAATAGTTCTTCAGTTGATAGATTTCTTAATTCTTTAGCTTTCATCCTATTCACCTACCTTTTCTAAATCTTCTTTCTTTACAAACTTACACTTGATTGGCAATTTGTGAGCTGCAAGTCTCATTGCTTCTCTTGCCTTATCTTCTGAAACACCAGCTAGTTCAAACATAACTCTACCTGGCTTAACTATTGCTACCCAATATTCTGGAGAACCCTTACCAGCACCCATACGAGTTTCTGCAGGCTTTCTTGTTATTGGCTTGTGTGGGAAGATTTTGATCCAAACCTGACCACCTCTTTTTATATATCTTGTCATAGCTATTCTGGCTGCTTCTATCTGGTTAGATGTGATCCATGATGGCTCTAACGCAACTAGACCATACTCACCGTAAGTAACTTTGTTACCCTTGTGTGCCCTACCAGCTAAGCTTCCTCTATGTACTCTACGACGCTTTACTCTCTTTGGCATTAACATGAGTTGTTTCCTCCTTCCGAACTAATTAGTCCTGCTTTGCTTCTCTTTTAGAAGCTCTAGGACCTCTATTGTTGTTTCTTCTATCGTTATTTCTACCTCTTCTATCGTTGCCCTTACCGTTTCTTCTGTTGTCTCTGCCGTTTCTTCTCTCAGCCTTCTTTTCTTCTCTTTCGATTGAAACGTTTCTGCCTGGAAGAATTTCTCCGTTACAGATCCAAACCTTGATACCTATCTTACCATAAGTAGTATCAGCTTCAGCGAAACCGTAATCTATGTCAGATCTCAATGTCTGTAGTGGCACGTTACCTTCACTGTATCCTTCAGTTCTGGCCATTTCTGCTCCACCTAATCTACCAGAAGCACTTACCTTGATTCCCTTTGCTCCTGACTTCATAGTTCTCTGTACAGACTGCTTCATAGCTCTTCTAAATGCAATTCTTCTTTCGATTGCCTGCGCTATGTTTTCAGCAACTAACTGAGCATCTCTGTCTATGTTTCTAACTTCTATTATGTTAAGTATAACTGTCTTACCAGTCATAGATTCCAATTTCTTCTTAAGAGCTTCGATTCCAGCTCCTCCCTTACCTATTACAACACCTGGCTTTGCAACGTGTAAGTCCATCTTTATTTTGTTAGCAGATCTTTCTATTTCTATCTTGGCTAAACCAGCTGAGTATAACTCTTTCTTCAAGTTAGTTCTCAACACGTGGTCTTCTTTCAACAACTCACCGAACTCTTTTCTATCATTAGCGAACCATCTTGAGTCCCAATCTTTAATTACACCAACTCTTAAGCCGTGTGGATTTACCTTCTGACCCATTTGTGTCCCTCCTTCTTATTAATTTTCTCTTTCCTTGACAACTACCTCTATGTGAGATGTTCTCTTTCTGATTGCAGTCGCTCTACCCTGTGCTCTAGGCATGAATCTCTTCATTGTAGGTCCCTGGTTAGCAACTATAGATGCTATGTATAACTTATCTGTATCCATTTCGTGGTTATTTTCAGCGTTCGCAGCAGCAGACTTCACAACCTTTGCTACTACTTCTGCAGCATATCTTGGTGTAAACTTTAATATTGCTAATGCTTCATTTACGTCTTTTCCTCTAACTAAGTCGCATATCTGACCAGCTTTTCTAGCTGATACACGAACATATTTAGCTGTAGCTTTTGCTTCCATTAATGATCCTCCTTTCATCCTCAATTAGTTATTTTCTCTTTGAAGATTTTTCATCGTCCTTGTGACCTCTAAAAGTTCTTGTAGGAACGAATTCTCCTAATTTATGTCCAACCATATCTTCTGTGATATATACTGGTATGTGTCTTCTTCCATCATGAACTGCTATTGTGTGTTCAACGAACTGTGGGAATATTGTAGAAGTTCTTGACCAAGTCTTGATTACTTCCTTATTTCCGCTAGCGTTCATAGCTTCAACCTTTTTTAATAATCCGGCATGGACAAAAGGTCCTTTTTTTGTTGATCTTGACATTAATAATCCTCCTTCCTGAGTAAATTAAATTTATTACTTAGTTCTTCTAGATACTATTAGCTTGTTAGAAGCCTTGTTTTTCTTTCTAGTCTTGTATCCTAGAGCAGGTTTACCCCATGGAGTTACTGGTGATGGTCTACCGATTGGAGCTCTACCTTCACCACCACCGTGTGGATGGTCATTAGGGTTCATTACAGAACCTCTAACTGTAGGTCTGATTCCCATGTGTCTCTTTCTACCAGCTTTACCTATTACAACGTTACCGTATTCTATGTTACCAACCTGGCCAACAGTAGCTCTACAGTTGTTGTTTACGTATCTCATTTCTCCTGATGGTAGTCTAAGAAGTGCCTTAGTACCTTCCTTTGCCATCAACTGAGCAGATGCACCAGCAGTTCTAACTAACTGTCCTCCCTTACCGGCCTTTAGCTCGATGTTGTGTACTAATGTACCAACTGGCATATCCTTTAATTCAAGGCAGTTACCTGGCTTGATGTCTGCACCCAAACCTGAAAGGATTGTATCGCCAACCTTCATACCAACTGGTGCTAGTATGTATCTCTTTTCACCATCTGCATAGTGAAGAAGTGCGATATTTGCAGTTCTGTTTGGATCGTATTCTATTGTAGCAACCTTAGCAGGTATGCCATCTTTATTTCTCTTGAAATCTATTAATCTATATTTTCTCTTGTTTCCGCCACCCTTATGACGTACAGTTATCTTACCGTGAACATTTCTACCAGCATTCTTCTTAAGGTTTACAAGAAGAGACTTTTCTGGCTGGTTGCATGTTATTTCATCAGACTTTAAAACTGTCATCTGTCTTAAGGCAGGAGACGTTGGTTTAAACTTTTTAATAGCCATTATCTATATCCTCCTTATTTGAATTACATTCCTGTGAAGAATTCTATATCCTTACTGTCAGCAGCAAGCTTTACTACAGCTTTCTTGAAGCTAGCAGTCTTACCTACTGTTCTTCCCATTCTCTTAGTCTTACCGTCGTAGTTTAGAGTGTTTACTCTTTCAACCTTTACTTCAAAGATCTTTTCTACGGCCTTCTTTATTTCAGTCTTGTTGGCGCTCTTTGCAACAACAAAAGTATAAGTCTTATTCCCCATTTCAGTCATTGACTGTTCAGTAACAACTGGCTTTATGATTATATCATGTGGATTTGTCATTACGCGTACACCTCCTCCACTTTCTTAACTGCGTCTGTAGTTATTATGAATGAATCACAGTTTAGTATATCGTAAACATTTAGTGTACTTACGTGACAAACATTAGCACCTTCTATATTTCTTACTGACTTAACGATGTTTGAATCATTTTCAGCAGTTACAACTAATACCTTCTTACCTGCGTTTACATTCTTAAATGTATTTACTATTTCTTTAGTCTTAGGTGCTTCTAAGCTTAGAGCATCCAATACTATTATTTCATTGTCCTGTACCTTTGATGATAGAGCAGACTTCATAGCAAGTCTTCTTACCTTCTTTGGTAGTGAGTAAGAGTAATCTCTTGGCTTTGGTGCGAATGCAACTCCACCGCCTACCCACTGAACTGATCTGATAGAACCCTGTCTAGCTCTACCTGTACCCTTCTGTCTCCATGGCTTTCTACCGCCACCTCTAACTTCTGCTCTTGTCTTAGCAGACTGAGTACCCTGTCTTCTGTTAGCTAACTGACACTTGACTGCTTCGTAAAGTACGTGTGCGTTAACTTCTATATTAAATATTGAATCGTTTAATTCAATTTCACCAACATTCTGGCCTGATACGTTTAATACATTAATCTTTGGCATTGTTAATCCTCCTTTCCTCTGTGATTAGTTAGAACCCTTAATAGCTGCCTTAACAGCTACTACTGATCCCTTAGCACCAGGAATAGCGCCCTTTATTAATAAAAGATTCTTTTCGGCATCTACTTTTACAACTTCAAGATTCTGTACAGTAACCTTTACGCTACCCATGTGTCCAGCAAGCTTCTTGTTCTTGAATACTCTACCTGGGTAAGAACAAGCACCCATTGAACCTGGTCTTCTGTGGTATCTAGAACCGTGAGTTTCAGGACCTCTACTCTGTCCATGTCTCTTTATTGGACCCTGGAATCCCTTACCCTTTGATATACCAGTTACGTCTATCTTTTCACCTTCAGCGAAGATGTCAGCATTTAATTCCTGACCTACTTCATATCCGTCTAGTGAATCTACTCTAAATTCCTTTAACTGTCTCTTTAGTACACCAGCCTTAGCTAGATGTCCCTTCTGCGGTTTGTTTAGCGCCTTTTCCTTAGCGTCTACAAAACCAACCTGGATAGCCTGGTAGCCATCATTTTCTACAGTCTTGATCTGTGTGATTGATACAGGGCCTGCCTCAACTACTGTTACTGGTACTACTGTACCTTCTTCAGTAAAGACCTGAGTCATGCCTATTTTCTTTCCTAAAATACCTTTCATTTTTACCTCCTAGTTCTTACAGCGGATTACCCATATTTGAGTAATCATTCTAAGATATTTCTATCTTAGGCGGCTTATAATTTGATTTCTATGTCAACACCAGCTGGTAAGTCAAGCTTCATTAATGAGTCAACTGTCTTTGGTGTTGGATTAGCTATGTCGATTAGTCTCTTGTGAGTTCTGATTTCGAACTGTTCTCTAGAATCTTTGTACTTATGTACGGCTCTTAGTATAGTCACTACCTTCTTCTCTGTTGGAAGTGGTATTGGACCTGCTACTAGAGAACCTGCTTTTTTAGCAGTATCAACTATCTTTACAGCTGAATAATCTAACAACTTATGATCATATGATTTTAATCTTATTCTTATCTTTTCATTCTTAGCCATTTTAGTCCCTCCTTCTGATTTTATTTACCTGGCCAGATAAATCAAAACACCGATAAACTGTTCCGGGTGTGTCGTAACCACTTAACCGATTTTTGTTTTATCCACCCAAAACTTGCCCACTTACATGAGCGTACTAGATTATTTTAACAAAAAAAGCCTGCATATGCAAGCTTTTTTGAAAAGTTTTTTATTTATTTTTATTGAAATTTTAAGGTTTCAGGGATATGCTTTTCATACCCCTCGGCTACCTTTTATTGCTAGCCTCTATCATTTTTTTCAAGCAAAAAACTTTATTTTTTTAGATTTTTTTCTTCTGTTGCCTACCACATATATCTATTAGCCTATTCCTGGTCAAAATTTTAGAAAATTTAGTTGCCAACTTCATTTTAGTAGATGGAACTATTATAGTCTTTCCTTTAAATAGATTTTCTAGGGCTTCTCTTGCACATTGGCCTGGTCCTATACTGCCTATATCAAAACTGCAATTGGCCACATCATTAAATTCTGTATCCACCGGACCAGGACACAAGGCAGAAACTACAACCCTTGAACCCCTATCCTTGAGTTCTTTGGCAACTCCGCTTGTCAGGCTGGTCACATAGGCCTTGGTCGCATAATATGTAGACATATAGGGACCTGCTGGCATAAGGCCGGCACTTGATGCCACATTTAATATATGTCCCTTATCTTCTTCAACAAATCTTTTCAAGTAGTGCTTCATTAATATATGAAGACTCTCTATGTTTACATGGATCATATCCAGTTCCTTGTCTAGGTCTGTCTCCCCAAAGAAGCCAAGATCACCAAAACCAGCATTATTTACCAGGAGGTCAATCCTTATGGCCTCTTTTTCCTCTAACTCGTCTATTTTTTGACACAAGTCTTTTGCAGTTGAAGGCTGGCTAAGGTCAGCTTCTATTATATAGCTTTTGTATTTTAGGTCCTCGGCAAGGTCTTCCAACCTAGACCTCCTCCTGGCAACCAGGATTGACCCATAACCATAGGATTCCAAGAACTTTACTATCTCCCTACCTATACCAGAACTTGCCCCTGTTACCAGGGCCCACTTATCTGGTCTTATATCTTTTTCCATATTTATCATCCTTTTCTTTTTTACTTTGTTTGCTATCAAGGCAAGTACCCACCTCTTAAATAGGCCTTGTAACCTCTCTTAACCAACACCTTTCTTCCTCTTCCAGGCCTGGCCCTATAAGGTCATATACTTTTTGGTGGTAATCATTCAGGTAGGCCTTGTCATCCTCTGTCAACATATCTACCAAGACAGGGTCCAGGTCTATTGGGCAATATGTAAGAGCTTCAAAGTACATAAACTGACCATAGTCATTTTTAGGCCCCTTTCTTACCAAGAGCTCATTTTCTATTCTTATACCATGTGATCCACCTATGTATAGGCCTGGCTCGTCGGTTATTACCATCCCCTCTTCCAGCCTAGTAGCTGGCTTAACCCCAACCTGCCACCTAAAGCTAATAGGGGGTTCGTGTATATTGGCCAGGTAGCCTACCCCATGGCCTGTACCATGATTGTAGTTTAGGTAGGCATCCCATAGGGCTTGTCTAGCCAGGACATCTAGATTGGCTCCCGAGCACCCATACAGGAACTTGGCCCTTGCCAACCTTATGTGGGCCTGTAAAACCCTGGTATAGTCTTCCTTCATTTCTTGGCTAACCTGACCCAGGGCTGTAGTCCTACTGATATCAGTAGACCCCTGGATATAGTTGCCACCAGTATCATTCAAAAGGAAGCCTCCTTGAGCCAGTTCTTTATTTGATAGGTCATCAGCCTCATAGTGAACTATGGCTCCGTGGTCCCCAAAGGCAGAGATTGGGGCAAAGCTAGGACAGATAAAGTCCTCCTGGTCCCTCCTCAAAGATTCCAACTTGTTAGAAACAGATATTTCCGTCTGCCTTCCTATACGCCCACTTGCAACTTCTTTTTTCAACCAATAAAGGTACTTGCTATGTGCTATACCATCTTTAATATGAGCCTTCCTGATGTTATCAATTTCTATCTCGTTTTTGACGGTCTTCATCATGATAGTTGGGTTTTGCCCCTCTATTATAATATCCTTGTCACCTATATTGCCATATATGGCATAATTTACCCAGTCTGGATCGAGTAAAGTCTTTCTCTCTATAAGCTTTATATCCTCATAAATGGCATTGTAGGGCCTAATTTCCACCCCATCACTTATTAGGCCTGCCATTATTTCCCCACTTATTTTTTCTTCATCTATATATAGGACTGCCTTATCCATATCCACTATTAGGTAGGACAAGGCTAGGGGGAAGTAATCAACATCCCTACCCCTAATATTTAAGACCCATCCAATATCATCCAGACTTGTTATAATATGACAATCAGCCCCTATATTTTCCATGGATGACCTAAGTCTTCCTAGCTTGTCTGCCCTAGATTCACCGGCATACTTAAGTTGAAGCTCGAATATGCCCTCCCTAGCCATAGGTGGCCTATCCCCCCATACCTGGTCTATCAGGTCTAGGTCATAGACTAAGCTTCCCTTTTTTTCAGCTACTATTTTCTCCAGGGCTAGCCCTTGTCCATAGGTCACGCACCTTCCATCAAAGGCCAGTTTTTCCCCTTGACCCAGCTTGTCCTCTAAAAATCCTTCAAGGCTAGGCACACCTTCTTGCCCCATCCTGTATAGGTCTATACCAGACCCCTCCAGTTGGTCTTCTGCCTGCAAAAAGTACCTACCATCTGTCCATAGGCCTGCCCAGTCTTTACCTACTAGAACACTAGCAGCAGAACCTGTAAAACCACTTATATAGGCCCTCTCCATAAAGTACCTACCTACATTCTCACTATTGTGGTAGTCAGCAGTAGGCACCAAGTATATATCTATCTTATGTTCCTTCATTAAGGCCCTTAAGGCCTCAAGTCTTTGTTTAACCTTCATAACTTTTATAGCACCCCCTTCTCAGTAAATTGTAAATGCTCTAATTTAAATTATACCATATTTGACCTTAGTATATTTCTATCTTTCGCCTACTAATCAAAATCAGACCAGACATATTTTTTGCAAAAATTGGTTCTTTGTCAACTAGCGTTGATGAATAAAATCCGAAATTTATGCGACAGC
>NZ_JRNB01000046.1 GCF_000758885.1 Peptostreptococcus sp. MV1
ATTATCACCAACGTTATTTGACATAGAACCATTTAATTTTATTTTTATCACGGCCTCATAGCTTGTCAAAGATATTAGGCTAAGATTTATGTCTTACTGTTCTCTACTAACAGCACCGCTTGCTGGTTCTACCTTTATCATATCACCATTATTTACCTTCTTTGTGATTCCATCTACAGATACGATTACTGGTATACCTAGGTTGATACCTGCTATGGCTGCATGGGAAGTCATACCACCAGTTTCAGTTACAATGGCACTGGCCTTTTCCATATACTTTAGCATATCTCTGTCAGTTCCAAGTGTTACTAGTACATCGCCTTCATTAAACTCCTTGTCTTCTCCTGGCATGATTACCTTGGCTGGTCCTTCTACACAAACCTTACCAATACCAACACCTCTGCCTAGGAATTCGCCTATTACAGATACCTTGACTAGGTTAGTCTTACCTGTCTTGCCTACCGGAACACCTGCTGTGATTACAACTATATCTCCAGGGTTTACTATTCCTGCATTCTTAGCTACTTCTACTGATTCATCCATCACTTCGTCTGTGCTTTCTGCAAACTTAGAAATTAATGGGTATGTACCCCATAATAGGGATAATTTTCTTCTTACTCTTTCATTCTGAGTAGCTGCTATGATTGGAGCTTTTGGTCTAAACTTTGATACCATCCTAGCTGTGTAGCCTGATGATGTACAAGTTATAATGGCCTTGGCACATAGGTCCATAGCAGTTGTACAAGTTGCATGACTTATAGCATCTGTTACAGTTATCTTGTCCATATCCATCTTGTATTTAACCTTGTAGTCTAGAGTTTCTTCAGTTCTCAAGGCTATTCTATTCATTGTCTTTACAGCTTCTACTGGGTACTTACCTGCAGCTGTTTCACCTGATAGCATGATTGCATCAGTTCCGTCATAGATAGCATTTGCTACGTCTGTTACTTCTGCCCTTGTTGGTCTAGGGTTTCTGATCATTGAGTCTAGCATCTGAGTAGCTGTTATTACTGGCTTGGCTACTTCATTACACTTTCTGATGATCATCTTCTGAACTATAGGCACTTCTTCACTTGGTATTTCAACACCCATGTCACCTCTGGCTACCATTATACCATCTGATACCTGGATGATTGAATCTATATTGTCCACACCTTCCTGGCTTTCTACCTTTGATATAATGTGGATTTCTGGAGCATTATTTTCTTCTAGGACCTTTCTGATTTCAAGTACGTCAGATGCCTTTCTAACAAATGATGCTGCTATAAAGTCTATTCCCTGTTCTATACCAAACTTGATATCTTCTATATCCTTTTCTGTAATAGCTGGTAGGTTGATAGCTACACCTGGTAGGTTTACACCCTTTCTAGACGATACCTTACCTGAGTTTTCTACTATTGTGTGTATATCATTTCCCTTTATTTCCTTTATTCTAAGGGCTACTAGTCCATCATCTATAAGGATTGTATCTCCAACCTTTACATCATCTACCATACCCTTGTATGATACGCTACATCTCTGGCTGTTGCCCATGCAATCGTCCATACTAACTACGAATTCTGCCCCTTCTTCAAGGATTACTGGTTCTTCAAATTCGCCTGTCCTTATCTCTGGACCCTTAGTATCTAGAAGGATTGCCACTGGCTGGTCTAATTCTTCTCTTACCCTCTTAGTCCTGTCCATTCTCTCCTTGTGTTCTTCATGTGAACCATGAGAGAAATTGAACCTACAAACGTTTAGTCCATTCTCTATTAATTCTTTTAGGACCTGGTCTGAATCTGTTGAAGGTCCCATTGTGCATACTATTTTTGTCTTTTTACATCTTATCATAATCTTTAATCACTCCTATAACTTATATGGCTAGGTTGCCCTGCCTAATTATAAATTGTCCAACCAAGTTACCGGCTCAGTTTTATCATTTTAGCTTATTTACCTAATCAATTATATTGATAGTATTTTTGCCATTTCATACAAGTCTTCGTCAAAAGTCTTCTTCATTGAAAGTGCTTCATCTATGTCCATATCTATTATCTTATTGTCCTTTATACCCACAACTCTTCCTGACTTACCTTCTATAAGTAATTCTACGGCCTTGTTGCCCAGCTTGCTGGCAAGTATCCTGTCAAAGGCTGATGGTGAACCACCTCTCTGCACGTGACCTAGAACTGTTATCCTAACATCTGCCTTGTCTTCTATTGTTAGAGCAGACCTTAGACCCAAGGCTCCACCCTCTATATTTTCAGCACCCTCAGCTAGGACTATAATACTATGCTTCTTGCCCCTCTTCTGAGTTGTTTTTAACTTTTTAACTATTTCCTCTGTCCTAGTGTCCATTTCAGGTACTATTATAGATTCTGCACCACCTGCTATACCAGCAAATAGGGCTAGGTCTCCACAGTGTCTACCCATTACCTCTATTATATTTACCCTGTCATGTGATGATGATGTATCTCTTAACTTACCTATGGCATCTATTACAGTATTAGTTGCTGTATCAAAACCTATAGTATAGTCTGTATAGGCAAGGTCGTTGTCGATAGTTCCCGGTATGCCTATTGTGTGTACTCCTAGCTGGCTCAACTTGTTGGCTCCTGTAAATGAACCATCTCCACCTATTACCACTAGACTGCCAACGCCAAATTCCTCTAATATTTCAACGGCCTTGGCCCTACCTTCTTCTGTTCTGAATTCGTCACATCTTGATGACTTTAGGATTGTACCACCCTTCTGGATGATATCACCAACTGATGAAAGGTCC
The DNA here is from genome assembly GCF_000758885.1 of Peptostreptococcus sp. MV1. Lineage (GTDB taxonomy): Bacteria > Bacillota > Clostridia > Peptostreptococcales > Peptostreptococcaceae > Peptostreptococcus. The sequence goes on from NZ_JRNB01000046.1 coordinate 2,759, forward strand.
ATCTCTATAAATTCCTTGTCTAAAAGACCTGCATAACCCCTCTCAATGCCGTAAACCTTGTAGCCATAATATATAGCTGTCCTTACAACTGCTCTGATGGCTGCGTTCATACCTGGAGCATCTCCTCCACTGGTCAAAATACCTATAGCCTTCATACATCTACCTCCTATTATTTTTTTACCTTACCATAATAATCTAATTTATTTTATTTTACTTTAATAATCTATGAAAATCTCTTCTACCTATTAAATACCAAATTTTTGATACTTAAAACAGGTAAGGGGCTTTTTTCGTCCCCATATATCATTTTCCATCCCACAATGAATAAAAAAATATTGGACTTAATCCACTTACTAATTATATCACATTTTTTAAAATTCATAAATAATATTTGGACAAGTTTGGGCTTTTTTATATTTTTTTATATATTTCTATATATTTTACAAAAAGACTTGATAAAAGCCCTAATTTCGCTTATAATATTATGGTGTTAAACTAATCGAATTAGGTTAACAAATCGCTGAATTGTAGGGAGGTGAAACAGATGTCAGAAGTTAGAGTAAGAGAAAACGAATCATTAGATAGTGCACTTAGAAGATTCAAGAGACAGTGTGCTATGTCTGGCATAATGTCAGAAGTTAGAAAAAGAGAACACTATGATAAGCCAAGTGTTAAGCGTAAGAAAAAAGCCGAAGCTGCTAGAAGAAAAAACGCTAAAAGATAGTTAATTAAGAAGAGGTGAAAGGGAATGTCCCTTAAAGAAAAACTGCAGGAAGACCTAAAGTCTTCAATGAAAAACAAGGATACAATCAAAAAATCCGTTGTTACACTTATCAGGGCTGCCATCAAGCAGTACGAAGTTGATAACCGCGTTGAGCTAGCTGATGATGCTATCATCGATATCATTTCCAAGCAGCTTAAGCAGAGAAAGGATTCACTAGCTGAATTCGAGAAGGCTAACAGGGATGATTTGATTGAAGAAACAAAGTCTGAAATACAAGTTTTAGAAGGATACCTACCTCAACAATTAAGCGAAGAAGAACTTGAAAAAATAGTGATCGAGACTATAGCCGAAGTTGGTGCTACATCAATGAAGGATATGGGCAAAATTATGAGCACAATCAAGCCTAAGACTGCTGGACGTGCAGACGGCAGAAAAATAAACGAACTTGTTAAGAAGAATTTGTAAAAACTTAGTGTAAGCTAACTAAAAGACTATGCATATTGTATGTGTAGTCTTTTTTGTATGCCTAGTCTTTTCACATATTATTTTGTATTATTCTTTCGATTAGTATCACCTTTTTACTCTTTTTACATAGTTTTAATAATATTTAAATTGAAATAGTTTTCCCAACTTGATATAATTATCTTAATAGGAAAATTATTATATTTGTACTACATATTTACTATTTTAGAAATTGGAGGAATTGTACATTGTCTAAAGAAAAATACACAAATAATTTTGATTCGTACGATGAATACGATGAGTCTGGACCATCAAATGATAAGCGTAAGAAGATTCTATTTATTGTTGGTGGACTAGTAGTCTTGGCCCTAATAGTGGCCGGCGGAATATTTGCAAAGGGTAAGATGGAAATATCTTCTCTTAACAAAAAGGCTGAAAACTTTATAGATATCAAGGACTATCAAGAGGCTGCCAAGATCTATTCCGACCTATATTCCAAGACTGGCGACGTAGAATACAAGTCCAAGAAAAACCAGATGGATATTATGGCTGAGACCAAGTCAAGTATGGAAGAAGCCAAGAACCTAGAACAGCAGGGTGAATATGTCAAGGCTATAGCAATTTACAAGCAAATCCCTGCAGAGGACAAGGACAACTACAAAAAGGCCAGTGACAAGATAAGTTCACTAAAGTCTGATGTAGTAAAGAAGGCCAGCTCGATGATAGATTCCGGCAATACTACATCCGCCTCTTCCCTACTGTCTGAATACCTAGGCCTAATACCAGATGATAAGACTGCCAGCGACCTCTACAAGAAGGTAGCAGGCAAGACTGAAACTGAAGTCAATCAGGTGGTTGTTAAGGAGTCTTCTAGCCAGTCTAGTTCTTCATCTAACCTTAGTGCTGCCCACCGTACTGCCAACTCTATAAACGGTAGCTACCAGTATGTGACAGCCAAGGAAGCAAATATTAGAAGTGGACCTAGCAAGTCATCCCCTTCAGTAAATACCGTATACAAGGGTGACGAAATTTATATATTTGATACATATGTAGAGTCAGCTAATAGAATTTGGTGTAAAACTTATGGTGGCTGGATTTCCTACAATACCTTGAATGGAAATATTAGGTAGGAGATAGAAATTTGATATCGATTTTTGTAAATGTTTGAAGGTGTCACTTTTAGTGACCCTTCTTCTTTTTAAGACCTATTGTCTAACTTTTTTATAGTATAGCTTTTAGAACTTGTTTTTACAAATAAAAATAGGCTGTTACCAGCCTATTTTTATTAAACAATTTATATGTGTTGATATGGAAGCTAAAGATTAATTAAATCTTTAATTTTGATACGATAATCAGTATCAAGTAACTATAGTTTACCATAGGTTCCCATAAAATGCAAGCACTTTTACAAAATTTTTATATATTTTTTTCTATAGACTCTTGATCTACCCTAGTATGGTACTCGCCATTTTCTCCACACAAGTCTAATCCCTTATATGACGACAACTCTTCAAGTAAGCTCCTATCCAATAATCTTCCAATAAAGGATTCATCTAGGTAGTCCGTATTTACCTTTACTATTCTAGCCTCCAAACCAGTATCCAAAAATTCTTCCAAGATAGCCCTCCTGTCCTCATATTCTAGGGGGTGTAGGCAGGCTAGTCCTGCACCGGCACACCTCTTCCTATTCCAGTCTAGATGGCCCTCTATATCTATATCACCAAAAATACAGGCCTCTGCCCCTATGACCTTAGACTCTCTTAGAGCCTCTTCAAATAAGGCCTCATAATCCTCTACCCCTGACTCTGTAAAAAATACCTCTGCTCCAAGTATCCTAGCTACCTCTTGAAAGTATTTTTTATCCAGATTGTGTGTCCAAGACTGGTCTTGACCCTTTTTTGTAGAAACAATAAGGGCAACTACCTCCTTGCCCTCATCTAACATTCTTTTAATAGCTAGAGTGGAATCCTTACCACCACTAAATGATGCTGCAAACTTCATGCCACTCCCCCTATATATTTTCTATCTGCCAGTTGATTGGTTCTTGCCCCATGGATTCCAAGATCTGATTTATCTTGGAAAAATGTCCACATCCAAAGAAACCTCTATGTGCTGACAGTGGACTTGGATGAGGAGCCTCTAGTATATAGTGCCTACTAGCATCTATTAATTTCTTTTTAGACCTGGCATTTGCACCCCACAAGACAAATATCACGGGTTCTTGCCTCTGGTTGAGATAAGAAATCACCTTATCTGTGAAGGTTTCCCAACCCTTCCCCTTATGAGAATTTGCCTGGTGGGCCCTTACTGTTAGGGCTGTATTTAAAAGTAGTACCCCCTGCTTGGCCCAGGGCACAAGGTAGCCATTATTTGGTATATATAGGCCTAATTCATCTCTCAACTCCTTGTACATATTAAGTAGGGATGGTGGAGTCTTTATGCCCGGTTTTACGGAAAATGCCAGACCATGGGCCTGACCATCATCATGGTAGGGGTCCTGGCCCAATATCAATACTTTGGTCCCCTTGTAAGAAGTGTACTTCAAGGCATTAAAAATATCGTACATATCAGGAAAAATCTGTTGACTCCTATACTCTAGCTTCAAAAATTCTCTTAGCTTCAAATAATATTCTTTTTTAAATTCATCAACCAAGACCTGGTCCCAGTCGTTACCTAGATTTACCATAAAAGCCTCCTTGTCCTACTTTGCAGTTACATCCTTGTCAACCTTACTTATGTCGTTGCTGACTATCTTTACATTTATCTTGTGGGGCAAGCATACTATACTCTGGCCGGGCTTGTTTATAAAACCAGTGTGGACACACACCTTGTCCGGACAGTTGGCTGTAGTCATCTCGACCCCCTTGTTGTGGATATATATCTTATTTACCCTTCCATTTTTTTCCCCTATATCTATCTTCTGGTCTTTGTCCAGTGGATAGGTATTATATAGCTTGTTCTCGACATATACCTCTACCCTACCTCCCTGGCCAGAATTAAAATACTTATTTATAAAGACTGCCTGGACAATTAAGATTACCACTATTGCAAATAGAATTATATCTCTCTTCTTCATTACTTCACCCACTTCCATTCATTAAAAAAATATGTTATAATAATACTTATTGTGTCATATTGATTATATCATAAATTGGAGGTAAAAATGAAAAAATCAAATCTCAAGATAATCGCATCGATAATAAGTCTATTTATTGTTTGTATTATCTTCTATTTTACACTTATAGATAAGGTAGGTACCTTTTCAACTACCAACTACTATCTAGACACAGTCAACCAGATAAGTGTGATAAATACTAGAAAATCTCAGGCTAACAAGGTCCTTCCTGAGCTGGACAAGATAGTCCTAGACATCCACAACAAGATGAGCTCACAGATGGACACTAGTGAGGTTTCAAGAATCAACCAAAAGGCTGGTATAGAGCCTGTAAAGGTCTCTGATGATACCTACCAGGTCATCAAACATTCCCTAGTCTACTCAGATATGACATCTGGCAAGTTTGATATATCTGTTGGAGCTGTCTCATCTATATGGAAGATTGGCAGCGAGGATGCGAGAGTTCCATCTGGTGAAGAAATTAAAAAGATACTTCCCTTGGTAAACTACAAGGATATACTTCTAAATGACAAGGACCAGACAGTCTTTCTAAAAAATAAGGGTATGAAAATTGACCTAGGTGGTATTGCCAAGGGCTACTGCGCTGATAAACTGGCAGACTACCTAAGAGAACACGATATTAAAAATGCCATTATCAACCTGGGAGGAAATATCTATGTATTTGGACAAAATGCAAAGGGAACCGACTTCAATGTGGGTGTTCAAGACCCTGCCAAGAGCAATACTGAAGCCCTAGGAACTATCAAATTGACGGATATGTCTGTTGTTACATCGGGTATATATGAAAGATTTATAGAGAAGGATGGTAAAATCTACCACCATATGATTGATCCAGATTCAGGCTACCCATTTGAAAATGAGCTGACTAGTGTAACGATTATATCCAAGAAATCCATAGACGGAGATGCCCTATCAACATCTACCTTTGGACTAGGTCTAAAAGAAGGTATGAGATTTATAGACGGGCTTGATGGTGTGGATGCTATCTTTATTACAAACGATAAGAAGGTCTATACTAGCAAGGGTATCCGCAACAAGTTTGTTCTGGAAAACAAGAACTACAGGCTTGCTAATTAGTCAGCTTAATCTATTTGTAAAAAATATTAAAAAACGACCCCCAAAAAGTTGTACCAAAAATCTAACAATTGGGAGGTCGATTTTTTTATAGTTTGGATATATGCTAGAAGTCCCCTATTGTGTTGTTTAAATTATCATCAAGTATATGCCTAACAATAGACATCCCCCATAGGACTCTATCCAGTCTGAAAATCACCCCATATATTTAAATCGAGTAGGGAGGACTTTCTCCTCCCTCTCACACCACGGAGCGTGCCGTT
>NZ_JRNB01000047.1 GCF_000758885.1 Peptostreptococcus sp. MV1
CTTACGACTTTGAAAGCATTTTTGTTACCATCAACGCTATATATTATAGAACCATTTATTATTAACCTATAATATATTGTTGAGACAACTAGTATAAAAGCATGGATTGAAATTAGCCCATGCTTTTTATGTCATTTATGTGGTTTTTTTTGACAAGTTTAAAAAAAATACGAGTAATATGATATGATATCATATATAATTTACCAAAATATGGAGGATATTAAGTGAAGAAAAGGATTTTTAACATGATAACATATTTATCACTATTTTTTGTGATTTTGGGTGCAAACTCAACCTGTTCTTTTTTTATTTTTCAAGATAAGGAAAGTCCAGAAATAAAAAAATTTAGAAGATTTTAGCGTGAAAGATATGGTTGAATTAATTTTAGAAAAATTAATTTTATATTCTTGTATAGAAAATAGCGAAATAGAAATATATAGGTATGGACTAAGAAAATTAATCAACTCTATATTAAATTTTTTAATAATAATTATTATCGGAATAATTTATGATGAATTTTTTATTGCCATACTGTATGCATTTTCGTATATACTGTTAAGAAGATATTCAGGAGGATACCATTCGAAAAGTTTAATAAATTGTTATATTTTTTCAACACTAAAAATAATTTTTGTTTTAAATGTAATATATTATATAAATGTTTATAAAATAAACACTTTTTCTATAACTCTTATTTCATCTATAGTTATACTATTTTTATCACCAGTTGAGTGTAAAAATAAAAGGTTAGATCAAGATGAAAAAAAGTATATAAAAATAAATCTATGAGAGTTACTTTATTTATATACCTAATATATCTATTGGTATATTTTACTAACAATTATATATCAACAACTTTTTCCGTGTCTATATTTGTGGTAGCTTTTTTAACTATTTTGGGTAAAATAGACTCTAATCTAATAACGAAACGCTATTAATAGTTGAAATTATATTTTATATTTTTAGGAGGATTTTATGAAAGTTAAAAATGTTTATTGTTAGAAATAATATAAGTAAAAAACTTCAAAAAATATTTATTGCAAATCTGGAAACCTATTTGTTTTAATGAGGAGGAAACGTATGAAAAAGAATTGGAAACAAACTACACTTAAGGCGTCATCAGTATTACTTGCAACGACACTATTAATTGGATTTTGTCGAACTTAGATGGGACATACATGTAGCAGGATATGTTTATCGATATTACGGATGGTTTTACCAGACCTAGAGACTATGAGGTGTTAGTATGAATCAGTTCATTCAAATAATGGAGTTAATATTTAATAATACAAAATATTTATTAGTGATTTCTATAGTGATATTAATATTGGGGTCAACAGCATTAAGAGATAATAAGATATTTAAAAAGATTTCAAAAGTTTTTATAATAGTATGTATAATTATCCTAGTGTTGTATGTACTGTATTTATTGATAAAATAATCGTTAAATAAATATACAATAAAAAAATATAATAGGTTTCTATATGATAAAGTTTGGCTTGGTGGTTTTACCAAGCCAAATTTGCAGTATGGCGGGCATGCCGTCAGTCTGTGGTGAAAGTCCACGTAGGGCAAGGTAATTAAAATAGTATCCTACGGATATAAGAGCTTTAGGGATTTTAAGGCAAGAATAATGCTAATGGAAAAGTATAAGATACAAAAGGGCAGCAACTATAGTTATAAGTTTACTACATAATTTAATAAATTTTATTAATTTAAAGTATCAGCAACATTATTTGATATAGAACTTAAATTAGTATATGTTTTTTATGTCATTTTTAGGGGATTTTTTGAAAATTTTGACAAAAAATACAACAATATGTTAAAATGTTATATATAACAAATAGTAATAAGAAAATTATGGAGGATATTAAAACAAAAATGTGGCCCTAATGTTAGAAGATGCGCATATGGCACTGATAAGTATTAGAAGAGTTAATATAATAGGTGGTTTTTATCACATATTATGTTTTATGAACAGTTAGTTACTAGGAGATGATTTTATGAATATGTATATTTTGGGGTTGAAGTATATAAAAAGTCACGTAAAAAGAGTTATATATTTGAGTATAATCATAGTATTTTCACTGGTAAGTTTAGTTTCAATGTCTATTGCCACTAAAAGCCAAATGATAAATGCAAAAAAATTTATCGATGAAAATTCAGCACTCTATGGAGCTGTAGCAAATAATATAGATAAAACAACACTAGAGAATATAGAAAATAGTAAACGTGTAGATAAGGTATATCAAACAAAAAATATAGGAGAATTCATTGAGAACAATGGCAAGATATTACATTTAGAAGAGTATAACAAAAAGGTGAATGAAATTAGTAAACTTAAGCTGGTTTTGGGGAGATTACCATTTAATGACGAGGAAGCCATATTGTTAGACGGGACTGGAAATCATAAAATCGGAGACTATATCGATGGAGTTGTAAAAGTAAACTATGAAGAAAATGGAATCAACAAAATTAGGTGTATTTCAAAAAAGATCAAAATAACTGGCATAGTATATAATAAGATTAAGTCAACTGAGATGAGAGGGATGGATCAATTATATATTAAAATGGGAGATGGTTTTAAAAATATAATTCCAGACAAATTTAACGCATATATTAGTTTTAAGACTGGATTTAAGGATCCAGAGGGTGAATCTTATGGATTAAATACAGAATTAGACTTACCTCAAAATCTAGTCATATATAATAAAATATTAACAAATACGGAAAATACATATAAGCAATTTTTTATTGCTTCACCAGACACAAAAAATTTAATTTTAGCAGGTATACTATTTCCCTTAGTTTTCTTGTTTATTGCATCTAGAGATGTATTTGCAGATGCTGCCCTTCTTAGGGTTGTAGGGTCAAGTAAGAAAAAAGTATTTTTTATCTTTGGTTTAGAAAAAGTACTAATTATATTAATTAGTAATATTATTAGCTTTATTTTATCATATTATGCATCGTTAATTTATATGAAAAAAGTAAATTTCACCTTGTTTTCAGACGATCTATTTAGACTTATGGATAAAAGTATACATATGGATTATAGAACCTACATAATTTCCTTTATTATTTCGATTATACCTTTTGCAATTGTTTTCTTATATGAATTTTATGTGATAAATAATTTAAGTGTAGTCGATTTAACTAACTATAACCATAGAAGAAAAAAAATCAATAGAATCTTACTAAGACCAACTACAAAAATACATAAGAAACTATTATTAATAAATATACAAAAAAATGCTATATATTTGATGGTACCGGTTATTATGTTGAGCTTATCACTGTCTAGATATGTAATTAATATTAATAAAGATTATTTCGATAAGAATGTTGATTCTTCAGTAAATTTTCTTATGGGAAGAGAATATAACATTACAAACCTAAGTAATGTTTATAGACCAAAATCTAACTTGAATGATAGAAATATAGGTAGGATTAGAGATGATAATAGAATTAAAAATATCGTTACTAAATCTAGTAAAGGGGCCTATTTTATCAGTGATGGAAAGATGTTCAATGAATACTTTTTAAACGATAGAGATTTAAATGGTAGAGAAATAGAAACAGTTATCACAGGAGTAGATGATAACTTCCTAATAAAAAATGGATTTATAACAAATAATAAATTTAAATCGACTTTAGAATACCCGGTAGCCTATCTTAGATCGAAGGTCTATAATAAATTAGAAACGAAGATGATACCAACTATGAAAAATATAAAAGTTGGGGATGTAATAAAGATCAAAGTTGCCCAATACTCCAATGGAAGAGAAGCCTACAAAACGAAAAAAATTATTGTTGGTGGATTTATTGATGATTTAAAATGGTCAAGAAAAGTAGTTTCACAGTTGCTACTTCCTGAAATAATCACTGATACAGATAATTTTAAGAAATTAGTAGGATATGGAGGTGCTGATGAAATAAATTTCAATTATAATGGCAATAGTAAAAATCTAAGAGCACATATGGATAAAGTGTTAGGAAAGAATAACTACAAAATTATATCCGAAACCGAATTTAAGCATATTGATCAATATGAGCATAGATTATTAATGAAAAATATTATTGTAAATAGTATTTATATTTCAGTGCTGTCAATAATAACAATATATACAAGCTTAAATATGATTTTTGAACAAAGAAAAAGAGAAAATACTATAATGAGGCATATTGGTCTATCGAAAAAGAATATGATACTTATGTATATCAAGGAGAGTGTATTCTGGGCGATATTTTCAGGGGTAATAATGTTTGGAATAGTATCGTATAAATCAATTCATGACTACTTAGTTAATATAAAATATCTTGGTGACGGATATAAAATGATATTTAGTTTTGAGACGGTATCATTAGCAACATTATATGTAAGTGTATTGTTTGTTTTGGTTTTTATTGTGGTTTTAAAAAAGAGGATTGAAGAGTAGAATATTATACATTAAAATAAATAATATGTAGTTAAATAAATTATTAATATATGATTTAGGAGAGGTGTAATGTTATTAGTTGCTATTATAGATACTGGTGTTGATTTTTTTGATGAAGAAGTTTTCGAACATAATTGTAATAAAATGAAATTGATTTTTGGAATTGAATAATACTTGTGTTGTTGAATTATGAAAGTGTTGAAATTTTTAGTATTTAAACGAGGGATAAACTATGAAAAAATTATTAGCAAATAACATAAAAAAATATTATGGAAAAGACGATTGTATAGTAAAGGCGGTTGACGATATTTCTTTAGAAATTGAATGTGGAAAGTTTACTTCAATTGTAGGTACATCGGGTAGTGGAAAATCAACATTGCTTCACTGTATGGCTGGCCTTGATAAACCAACATTTGGAAATGTGTATCTAGGAGAGAATGATATTTATGCACTGAGTGATGATGAGTTATCTAAAATAAGGAGACAAGAATTCGGGTTTATATTCCAAAGTTTTAATCTCATACCTGTACTTAATGTTTATGACAATATTGTTTTACCAATACACTTAGATAATAAAAAAGAAGACGAGGCTTATATTAATAATTTAATAGTACAGATGGGGCTAGAAGATCAAATAAAAAAGTATCCAAATGAATTGTCAGGTGGTCAGCAACAGAGAGTAGCAATTGCAAGAGCGTTATCAAACAAACCATCAGTAATATTTGCTGATGAACCAACAGGAAATCTTGATAGCAAAACGACTGATGAAGTTATGGAGATACTTACAAGAGCAGTGAGTGAGTTTAATCAAACGCTTGTTATGATAACACATGATAATGAAATTGCAAAAAGAGCGAATAGGATAATTACGATAAGAGATGGGAAGATACTAAATGATACAAAAAAGTAATGTTAAACGATTTTTAGGGTTCGTTTATACAAATAGGGTCTATGTAAAAAAGTCTGTAAAATTGTAGGTCCTTCTATGGTAAAATTGGTACTATAGTGAAGATGTGATTCATCCCAGTTTAGTATAATATTTCTTTGAGTGGTGGAAGATAATTGTTCTATAGGGTATAATATACTTATTGAAAGTTGAGGCTTGAAAGGAGAATTTTAGATATGAATATTGATGATATTTTTGCTTTGTTTGCTGAGAATAAGGCTAAGGGTTTGGAGGCTAATGCCCAGGAGAATGTTGATTTGGCTGGTCGTTTGCATGAGACTCTTTGTGATTATGGTTTTGACTACCCTATGGCTATATTTTCGACTATTGGCCAGAGTTATGTACAGAATATTGAGATGAAAAATAAGATTGATAAATTTGGAGAGGGAACAGCCCAGTACGTGTGTGATGCCATTCAGGAGTATGTGGGTTGGCTGTAGATAATATATTCGTGACTACAGAGTTTAGGTTGTTGATAGTAGACAACAAAGCCCCAGGATATGACCATCCTAGGGCTTTTTAAATTTTTGTGGGATTATTTGTTATCTCATAGGTATGAGAAAAAGTCTGTTTGTTTACCTTACTATGAAGAGACTATAGTGGATTTTTTGAAGGTTTGCCAGCTCTTCTTGGATATTTTGCTGGTGTTTTTTCCTCCTTCTTAAATACCAATATATTGTGTTTTAGCTCTTGGTCAGGCAGGATGACGTTTATTTTTTCGACTAGTCTTACTCCGAGTAATTTCATTGCATTTTTTGCTTGTCCTAATTCAATATCTACACTTGGTCCCTTTAGGCATATAAAGAATCCACCGATTTTTACATATGGCACGCATAGTTCTAATAAGACTGGTAGACTGGCCACGGCTCTGGCAGTTGCTATGTCGTATTTTTCCCTGTGTTCTGGTTTTTGGGCTATATCTTCTGCCCTTCCATGGACATACTCTATTTCATTTAATCCTAGCTCTTGACCTACAGTTTTTAGGAAGTTGATCCTCTTGTTTAGTGAATCTAGTAGGGTTAGTTTAATTTTAGGATTGCATATTTTTAAGGGGAGACCTGGAAACCCAGCCCCTGTACCAACGTCTATGACAGACAGGTCATCAGCTATGTAGCCATTTTTGAATATGGCAACTGAGTCCAAGAAGTGTTTTATATAGACTTCTCTTTGTTCTGTGATACCTGTCAGGTTCATATGTTGATTGTACTCTACTAGAATTTGTCTGTATTTTTCAAACCTATCTAGCATGGTTTCGTCTACATTGATTGAAAAATCAACTAGTCTATTTTTTAGTAGTTCTATATTTTCAATGTTTTGATTCATTTTTTTCCTCACTAAATTATTTATCTTAATGAAATTTCTATAACCTTTTTATTGAAATTGTGAATTACCCATAGTCTAAAGCCTATGGGCTTCCTGCTTCGCTGATCTCGCAACCTACTATCTCCACAGGCGTTAATTCGGACAGTCCCTGCCCTATTTTTTTCTTCTTAATTGTTCTAGGTATATCAATAGCACTGATATATCTGCTGGTGAGACACCTGATATTCTTGATGCCTGTCCTATGGATGTAGGTTTGATGGCATTTAGTTTTTGTCTTGCTTCTATCCTTAGTCCTTCGATTTCATTGTAGTCCAGCTCTGGTCTTAACTTTTTCTTTTCGAGTTTTCTGAACTGGTCTATCTGCTTCATCTGCTTGCTGATGTAGCCTTCGTATTTTATCATTATTACGGCCTGTTCTTTTACTTCATCTGACAGGTCTTTGTCTGAAGACTTTCCTACCTCTTCTAGTAGGGAGTAGGTAATTTCTGGCCTCTTCAAAAATTCATATAGGGACAAGCCATTGTTTAGAGGGGCAATGCCTCTTTCTTCTAGTATATGGTTGATTTCGTTTGGCCTGATCCTATCATTTTTTAGTCTGGCTATTTCTGTTTCTACATCATCCTTTTTCTTTAGGAACCTGTCGTACCTTTCTTGACTGACTAGGCCTATGTCATAGCCCTTTTGAGTAAGTCTCATATCGGCGTTGTCCTGTCTTAGGTAGAGTCTGTATTCAGCCCTTGATGTCATCATCCTGTAGGGTTCATTGGTTCCCTTTGTTACCAGGTCATCAATCAGAACGCCTATGTATCCGTCTGACCTATCTAGTATAAGGGGTTCTTGTTCTCTTATCTTCAATACTGCATTGATACCAGCTATTAGACCCTGGGCAGCAGCTTCTTCGTAACCTGATGTTCCGTTGAACTGGCCTGCTGAGAATAGATTTTCCAAGCCCTTTATCTCCAAGTTTTGTCTTAGCTGGGTAGGGTTGATACAGTCGTACTCTATGGCATAGGCTGGTCTCATTAGTCTGGCATTTTCTAGACCCTTTATAGAGCGGTACATCCTGACCTGCATATCCAGTGGAAAGCTAGTCGATACACCCTGTATATACATTTCCTTTGTGTCCAGTCCTTCTGGCTCTATAAATAGCTGGTGGGTTTCCTTGTCGTTGAACTTGACTATCTTGTCTTCTATAGATGGACAGTACCTAGGTCCCGTACCCTCGATGTTACCACTATACATGGCAGACCTAGTGATATTATCTTCTATCAATTTTTTTGTGGCTGGTGTAGTCCTAGTTAGGTAGCATACTATCTGGTTCTTTTCTATATTTTCATTCATAAAAGAAAATGGCACTACCTTGTCATCTCCAGGCTGTGGTTCCATAACAGAGAAGTCTATACTATCCCTGTGGACCCTAGCTGGTGTGCCAGTCTTGAACCTTCTCATATCTAGTCCAAGCTCTCTCAGGCTATCAGTTAGTTTCTTTGCATAGCCTAGACCGTTTGGACCTTCCTTGAATGTGTCATGGCCTATAAATATTGTCGATTGTAGGTAGACTCCCGTTGCTAATATTGTAGCCTTGGCCCTATATTCACAACCCAACCTAGTTGCCACACCTGTGACAGTCTTACCTTCGTGGAGAATTTCTTCTACCTCATCCATGACTAGGTCTAGATTTTCCTGATTTTCTATGGTTTCTTTCATGACCCTATGGTAGAGGTTTTTGTCTGTCTGGGCTCTTAGGGAGTGGACTGCCGGTCCCTTGGCTGTATTTAATATTCTTGATTGTATGTATGTTGCATCTATATTTAATCCCATTTGTCCACCCAGAGCATCTACTTCTTTGACCAACTGACCCTTACCAGTTCCACCGATTGATGGGTTACAGGCTAGGGCAGCTACTGCATCTAGTGACAGGGTTATCATTAGGGTTTTCATACCCATTCTCGCACTGGCCAGGGCTGCTTCACATCCAGCATGGCCTGCACCTACGACTATGACGTCATAGTTTCCTGCTTCAAATCTTTCCATTTATTATTTATTCCTTTCAAATTTTCTTAAATTACTTACCTATGCAGAAATTGCTAAATATAGTATCTAGCAAGTCTTCTTCTATAGTATCTCCATTGATACATCCAAGATAGTCCCAAGCATCCTTGAGATCTACCTCTATAAAGTCGTATGGTAGCCTATCATTTAGAGAGCAAATGGCGTCATTGATAGACTGCATTGCCTTGTAGATAGCATCCCTATGCCTAGAGTTTGTAATCATTAGGTCAGATGAATCACTGATATGACCTTCGAATACAAGGTCCTCTATCCTGTCGTGGATTAGGTCTATACCCTGGCCCTTTAGGGCAGATATATTGATGACATTTTTAGAGTCGATGTAGTTTTTTAGGCTGTCTAGGTCCATCTTACAGTCTAGGTCCATCTTGTTTATAATTACAAGGGACTTGGACCTGTCTATGTTTTCTAGAATCTGCCTATCCTCACTGTCTAGGGGTCTAGATGAATCCAAAACCACTAGGGCCAGGTCTGCTAGCTTCATATGTTCCTTTGATTTTTCGACACCTATCTTTTCAACTAGGTCATCTGTAGCCCTGATACCTGCTGTGTCTACTATCTTTAGGGGGATGCCTTTTATATTGACAAATTCCTCTATGACATCACGGGTAGTACCAGGTATATCCGTTACTATGGCCCTATCTTCTCCAAGTATTAGGTTCATTAGGGAAGACTTGCCGACATTTGGCTTTCCTAGAATAGCTGTCTTTAGGCCCTCTCTCAGTATTTTTCCTGTGTCTGCTGTCTGGTAGAGTTTTTTCACCTCATTGTCTACCTCTATAGTCTGGTCAACTAGCTCCTTATAGGTGATGAATTCGATATCTTCCTCTGGGTAATCTATAGCCACCTCTAGTTGGGCCAAAATACTTGTTATCTTGTCTCTTAGAGACCTGATTTTTTTGGATAGGGCTCCTTCTAGCTGGGATTGGGCCACATTATGTGACTGATCAGTCTTGGCATTTATTATATCTATGACTGCCTCTGCCTGAGATAGGTCTATCCTGCCATTTAAAAAGGCCCTCTTTGTAAACTCACCAGCCTGGGCTGGTCTGGCACCAGACCTTAGGACTAGCTCTAGTATTTTTCTCACGGATATAAAGCCTCCGTGGCAGTTGATCTCTATTACATCCTCAGCTGTATATGAATTAGGTCCCTTCATATAGGCCAGGAGTACTTCATCTATAATTGTATCGCCGTCTATTATATTTCCATAGATTAGGGTCCTGACCGGGTAGTCTAGGACAGACTGCCTATGAAAGGGCGAGAATATCTTGTTTGCAATTTTCAACGAATCAGATCCACTGATTCTGATAATACCAATACCACCTTGACCAGGGGCAGTGGCTATGGCTGCAATTGTATCGTCAATAAACATGCTAACCTCCTCTGTTTAGTATTTTTGCATAATATATTATTATATCATATAATAAGTAGAGATGATTGGTTTTGAAATAAAAAAATATATGAAGAGAGAATCTTTTAATTAGAGACTCTTAGCATAGAAATATAGTCACGGAGAATAGCTCATTTAAATATTTATGAGGACAACAATGTAGAATAAGTTTGGGTATTGCAATTTAAGCATATAAAATAAGTGTAATTTTGTTTGTAGGATTTTTAAATTTATGGTATAATATCAAAGTGTGATAAATTGCGCCCATAGCTCAACTGGATAGAGTACTTGACTACGAATCAAGGGGTTGTGGGTTCGAGTCCCGCTGGGCGCATTCAAGCATGGTAGATTGGTTTCTACCATGTTTTTTTTGTGTAGACTGTATAAGGATTTAGGTAAAGTATGCTCAAAAATAACTTGGAGGTATGGTAGTAGGAGATGAAAGATAATATTTTGTACTCAGCAATATTATAATTTTAATAGCAACCAGAAAAATAATGAAAATTGTAGTTCTACAATCAGTATAAAAGACTATTTTTAAATAGAAAAATAAAATGAGAATAAAAGTCTATAATTCAAGCATATCAATGATATAAAATGTTTTAGAGTTTTTATAACTGATAAATTTAAAAAAATGATAAAAAACTTGAATACAAGAGTCTAATAATCATTTTTTTAGAAGATAATACTATTGAGTTCGGGATAATCATATCTTTATTAGAAACAAAAAATATGGTATAATAAGAGAAGAAAAAATAGTTAGAAGTTATTAGATAGCATTCAAGTTAAATTTCATACCTATATTTTAGAAGAAGCCACGGTTGATCGCCGTGGCTTTTTCTATATACTTATCTATATACTATTGAGATAGAGATGTATACTTACTTGTGATATAATCAGTATTGAAAGATATTTTATGGCAAGTATATGAAGCTATCTTATATAAAATCAGAATTAAACTAATTATAGGGGGGAGCAAATGAATCTAAAAAACGACAAATCTTTTATATTTATATCTCTTGGAATAGTCTTAATATTTATCCTGTCAACAGTCTACTTCTTTCAGACGGAGATCAGTTCGCAAAAGATGCAGGTTGCCAAGAAACCAGCTATCAAGAGGCTTAGTTTTGCGGGTGTTGGGGATAACCTTATTCACGACTCTATTTATAATGCGGCTGATAGGCGCAAGGGGACTTTTGGTGATGGTCAGTACGATTTTGACCACCTATATGAAAATATCAAGGCTGACCTGGGCCACTATGACCTCAAGTACATCAACCAGGAGTCTATTATAGCGGGTGACCAATTTGGTATTGGTACCTACCCTCAGTTTAATACCCCCCAAGCCATGATACCAGCTCTGACTGGGGCTGGTTTTAACGTGATAAATATGGCCAACAACCATTCCCTAGACAAGGGCTCAAGGGCTATTCCTGAGTCGATCAAGCTCTGGAACCAGACTGATACCTACCATACAGGTGTGTTTGCTTCACAAGAGGATAGGGCCAGGCCTGTGATTATAGATAAGAAGGGGATCAAGATAGGATTTTTGTGCTATACATATGGTACTAATGGGATTGCACCTGATACAGACTACAGGGTTTCCTACCTAAATGAGGATAGGATTAGGAAGGATATAGCCAATTTAAGGGGCAAGGTCGATTTTATCTTGGTGTCTTGCCACTGGGGTGAAGAGGGTGTGCAGGCTCTAGACGACACTCAGAAGAAGTATTCCAAGTTATTTAATGACCTGGGCGTAGATGTGGTTGTCGGCACCCATGCCCACAAGATTCAGACTGTTAAATGGCTAGAGAACAAGGACAAGAAAAGGACCCTAGTATACTATGGCACTGGGAATTTTGTCCACAATATGCTGACTCCTATTACTTATTTAGAGGGGATGGCTAGCTTTGATTTTGTCAAGGATGGCAACAAGACCTATATAGACAAGGCCAAGTTTGTGCCACTAGTATTTCACCTAGAGAGGAACCAGTACGGGCTTGACGGCTCTGTGTATAGGCTGGACAAGTATCCTATGGACCTGGCTAATAGGCATATAGAAATGTATGGAAATGGTGCCTACCATGTAGAGAATTATAGGAATATAGTCAAGTCCTTGATACCAGATGAGTTTTTGGAAAATAAATAAGCTTATAAGTGACTAAATATAAATGGGTGTTATTAAATATAGAAATGTGTTACTAGATATAAGAAATGAAGTTTAAAATCCTTAATGCGAGGAAAAAGGATGTTAAACTTCATTTTTATTTATACCAAGGCCTACATGGAATATATATCCGACCTATGACCTATATTTAGGGCGTGAATTATTAGTCGCTCATCTTCTATAATGCAGATTAACCTGTAACCTCCAATTCTATATCTCCAGAGCCCTTTTTTGTCACCGACAAGATTTTTACCGAGGCTTCTGGGGTCTTCTATGTTATTTAGATTTTTTTCTATCCATGCGATAATCAAAGTTCGAATTGGTTTATCCAACTTTTTCAGGTCTTTCTGTGCTCTTTTGGAGAATTCTACCTTGTACACTAAATCATCTCCAATTCCTTCTTAAATTCTTCAAGAGATTTTGTTTCTGGATCCTTCAAAAATTCTTCATAAGCTTCGTTTGCAACCTGGATATCATATTCATCTTCTATTTTTTCTGTGACGGCCCTTCTAACCAACTCAGATACACTGATATTATTGAGCTTGGCGTAACTTTTGAATAATTCTGTATCATCCTTATTTAATCTGACTGAAATTGACATGATTATACCTCCTCGTGCAATATATTTTTTAAAAAAGATTTTTTAAGATATTTTTACTAAATTTAGTATTACTTTGTAATACAATTATAGCATGGCTCCCCTATTTTATCAAGGTGCTTTGGTGGGTATAAGACTATATAAAATAAGAATTGCTTGTAGATATAGGAGTCTCTATATGATATTATATTTTATGTAGAGGGTATAAAAGCTTATGTGGTTGTATATGAAGTGTCGACAATTTATCGACAAATAAAACCAGGGCCAGTATTGTAGGAACTAGTTGGAAATAATATTTTGAATTACAAGCAAAAATATAAATAGGAGGTTTTAATATGACTTTAGACAATAGAATTGACAAGTTTGCCGAGTTGGCAATCAAGACAGGTATAAATGTTCAGCCGGGCGAGAGTCTCTTGATTAGGGCTGATGTGGAGTCTAGGGACTTTGCTAGAAGGTGTGTGAGGGAGGCCTATAGGGCTGGTGCCAAGCAGGTGTATGTGGAGTATTCTGATGAGGTAATCACTAGGGTCAAGTACTTAAATGCACCAGGAGAGGCCTTTGATGAGTATCCTGAATGGCAGTCATACAAGTACACTCAGATTGCCAAGGAGGGTGGTTCCTTCCTGTCTATTATAGCCAATGACCCAGACCTTATGAAGGGGGTTGATCCTGATAGGATAGGACGTTTCCAGAAGGAGGCCGGCAAGTATTTGAAGGAGTGGAGATCATATACACTTAATGATAGGGTCAAGTGGTCTATAGTGGCTGTACCATCTCTAGCCTGGGCCAAGAGGGTTCATCCTGACCTTGCTGATAGTGAGGCTATGGAAGAGCTATGGAAGAATATCCTAGACTGCTCTAGGGTAACTGAGGACCCTGTGGCAGCTTGGCATGACCACAATAAGAACCTAAAGGAAAAGACAGCCTTTATGAACAAGATGAATTTCAAGGAGTTGAGATACAAGTCATCAAAGACTGACCTAGTGATAGGTCTGCCAGATAATCATATATGGCTAGGTGGGGCTGCCAAGGATCCAAAGGGCAACCTATTTAATCCAAATATACCAACAGAGGAGATATATGGTATGCCACACAAGTACAAGGTGGACGGTGTGGTCCATTCTACCAAGCCACTAGTATACGCTGGTAGCTTGATTGAGGACTTCTGGATTAAGTATGAGGCTGGTAAAGTTGTGGATTTTGATGCCAAGACTGGCAGGGACAACCTAAAGAACTTGATAGAGACTGATGAAGGGTCATTTAGGTTAGGTGAAGTTGCCCTAGTGCCATATGATTCACCGATTTCCAACAAGGATATAGTCTTCTATACTACCCTATTTGATGAGAATGCTTCATGCCACCTGGCTATTGGGGCTGCCTACAGCTCTTGTGTCAAGGATGGGGCAAATATAGCTGAAGAGGACAAGGACGGTCTAGGAATCAATGTCAGCATGACCCATGTGGACTTTATGATAGGTGACAAGGACTTGGATATAGTAGGTATCCAGCAGGATGGTCAGGAATTCCAGATATTTAAGGATGGTAACTGGGCATTTTAATTAGTCTAAAACTGGAGTATAGAGAATAAGTTATAAATAATATTGTGGGAGGTGGACTTGGACAGTTTACTTCCCATCAAGATTTAAGAGAGGTAATATAATGACAACAGATGTATTTAAACAACTGCAAAAGTCTGTTTTAGTTGGTCTTCTTTTTGGAGTGGCCCTAAATGTAGGCAGGTTTAGCAAGGAAGGTCTGACTATGGGCAACCTAAACTACTTCCTATACGTATTTGTCCTAATGGGAGGAACCTTCTTCATGACAGGCTGGATGCTCAATAGGAGAAGAAGCGACACTACCAACATGAGGATATTTGCAATAAAGATGAATCAAAAGGGAATTCTGAAATATGATGCCCAGGCTCAAATGAAGGACGGCAAGATAAAGAAGGGTTGGCTATACCTTACAGACAAGATGATAATATTTGCCAACACTCCAGACCCAGACCTAATAGAGAAGAAGGCTGTTAGACTATCCATAGCCAAGGCTGAGTCAATAGAGAGGTTCAAGCCTACTCCTTTTACCAATGACGGTATTAGGGTCACTATGAAAAAGGGCAATACTTATGAGTTTTACGTAGGCAAGACTGGTAAGTGGATGGATATGATAAATGAAATAAAATTTGGAGACAAATAACAAAAAAGCGACTAATTGGGGATTAGTCGCTTTTTTGACATAATATAAAATTATGTCGGTAGGAATTTGGGGAATCATAATTCCATATATTTAAATATTGAAATTATAAACTATCAATAGCGGCCTTCATGGCAACTCTTTCATTGAACCTAGCAGAGCAGTATTCAATGTCTGTATCGTTGACATGCTCACCTAGCATCTTGTACTTGATCAGGTTCTTCTCATCAAGCATATGCTTCTTAAATACTTCCTCGCCCATGTTCTTAGGCTTCATCTGTGCTATTCTCTCTAGCAATCTCATATCTACCTTACCATTGCATATGAAGTAGCCCATGATATTACAAGACTTGTCAACTAGGCCTACAGTGTTCTTGATACATGCCTGGCCGTGGTCTGAGTCTGGGAAGTAGCCCATAGTACCCATTAGGAATACCTCCTTGTTTCTTGTCTCGGAGATTAATTCCTTCATAGCCTTGAATGGGAATGACCTGTCAACCCAAAATCCAAATCCAACTACATCGTAGTCTGATAGGTCTGGATTGTCCTTTATATTGAATAAGGCCTTTTCATGTTCAGGAGCTATTCTATCAAATACCCCCTTGGCCAATCTTTCTGTATTTCCTGTTAGTGATCCATATACTATAGCAATTTTCATAATATCCTCCTCTTGTCCTTTGACCGTCTATACTATATATTTTACCACATTGAATTTTATAATCAATTAACTATATTTATTAATTTATTAACTATATTTAGGTTTTTTTGCTTTTAGACCCTGTTTTTTGCCTTCTGTATGATATATAATAATAAATGAAAGTATAAGGGGCATGAATTTTGTCTGCATTTATAAATAGAGGATTATATCAGATATGATTATATAGGTCGACCTCATCTAGTCTATTAGTTGGGGAAGACTTGTATAAAGAGGGGGGATTTTATTATGCATAGTATAATGCAGTTGGACAGCTTCGATATGGAAATAGACTATAGGGCCCTGTGCGAGAATCTGGCAAGGGGTAATATGGAAAATGCCATGGGAGAGTTCAAAAAAATGTCTAGAGACTGGATAGATAGTGAAAATATTGTAGCATACAGGGTATTTTTAAATAGCCTGATATATGCTATCTACTATTACACGCTTTTTACACATAATATTTCCTTGCAACGTTGTTGCTATCATTGTACAATATTGATGCATAAAAAGATAACGAGCAAGAATTTTGTGTCAACTGCAAGTATGATAGTTGGCCAGTATTATGATGAAATGTTGGAACACAATATACTAGGGGTCAATCCGTCCTTGAAGAGCGTATTCAAGTACATAGATGACAATATACAAAGACCTATCAGCCTAGAAGAGGCTTCGGAGTGTGCTCATATCAACAAGAGCTACCTATCGCAGTTATTCAAGCAAAAGACAGGCTATACCTTTAGTGCCTATGTGAATTTTAGGAAGCTAAACCGTGCCAGAAACCTGCTTTTGCAGACGGACAAGAATATAGCAGAGATTAGCCAAGAGTGCGGTTATAGGAATGTCAGCTATTTTTCTACAGTATTTACAAAGACGGTAGGTATATCTCCGGGTAACTTTAGGAAGACGGGATCAGCCTTCAAGTCTAGCATGGCATCAAACAGTGTAGAAGGTGATTGATATGGAAAAGATAAGAAAAGACCAAGTAAGGGCAGACGCAATAATATTAGCTGCTGGAGCTGGCAGGAGGATGATGTCTGACAAGAACAAGATTCTCTTGGACCTAGCAGGCAAGCCAATAATAGCCCATACCATAGCTAGGTTTTACGACCATTCAATGATTAGGAAGATAGTCCTAGCCATCAGGGCAGAGGATGAGGAAGAGATAGATTCAATTATAGAACAATATATGTTCAAGAACATAGTCAAGGTAATCGGTGGTTCTGAGAGGCAAGACTCTATTTACAACTGTATAGGAGCCATTTCAGACGACACCAATATAGTCCTGATACATGACGGGGCCAGGCCCTTTGTCGATGAGGATATAATCACTAGGTCAATCTTGGAGAGCCTAGACTGCGGTGCTATATGTGTAGGAGTTCCTAGCAAGGACACAGTCAAGATAGTTGACTCAGACAATAGAGTAGTCCAGACACCTGACAGGAGTCTAGTATGGTGTGCTCAGACGCCACAGACATTTAGGTTTGACCTGATAAGGGAGGCACATACAAGGGCTAGGCAGGAAGGTTTTTTGGGGACTGATGATGCCAGCCTAGTAGAGAGGTACGGGCACAAGGTCAAGATGATAATGGGCTCATATATGAACAACAAGATTACAACGCCAGAAGATATAAGGCAGGCTAGGTATATATTTGATTAAGAAACAGGCTATATATATTTTATAAAAATCCTCGGTAAATCAATTGCCGGGGATTTAGTAGTAATAAGGAGGAAGATAATGAGAGTAGGGATAGGGTACGATGTACACAAGTTGGTAGAGGGTAGGGACCTCATAATAGGTGGTGTCAAGATAGAACATGACAAGGGGCTGCTTGGCCATTCAGATGCCGATGTCTTGACTCATGCCCTGATAGACGCAATATTTGGGGCCCTAGCAGAGGGAGACCTAGGCAGGCACTTCCCTGATACAGACTCAAAGTACAAGGGGGCAGACAGTCTAAGACTCTTGGAATATGCCAAGGAATTAATGGACCAGAAGGGATACAGGCTAGGCAATGCTGATTGTACGATTATAGCCCAGGCTCCCAAGATGGCTCCTCACCTGTCTAGTATGGTAGATAATTTTGCTAGGCTACTGGATACTGACAGGACTAGTATCAACGTCAAGGCAACTACAGAAGAAGGACTAGGCTTCACCGGTGCCAGACAAGGAATATCATCACAGGCTATAGTCTTGTTGGTGGAAAAATAGAAAGAGGGGTGTATAGGGATGAATGTTTTAGAAAATAAAAAATCGAAAAAGTATTATAATATAGCTGTTGTTGGAACTGGTTATGTAGGTTTGTCTATATCTATACTTTTGGCCCAGTTTAATAGCGTTGTAGCCGTTGATGTTATAGAGGAAAAGGTGAATATGATAAATAACAAAAAATCCCCTATACACGATGATTATATAGAAAATTATTTATCTAATAAGGATTTAAATTTAGTTGCTACTTTGGATGCGAATTATGCTTATAAGGATGCAGATTATGTTGTTATAGCAGCACCTACAAATTATGATGCACAAAAAAATTATTTTGATACATCATCTGTGGAGTCTGTTGTTGAAAATGTGTTAGAAGTTAATAAAAATGCTATTATAGTTATTAAGTCTACTATACCAGTTGGATATACTGAATCTATAAGGAAAAAATATAATACTAGAAATATTATATTCAGTCCAGAATTTTTGAGGGAGTCCAAGGCATTGTATGACAATTTGTATCCGTCTAGGATAATAGTGTCTGCAGATAAGGATGATAAATATCTTGTTGAAGCGAGTAATATATTTGCCAACTTGTTGGCAGAGGGTGCTATTAAGGAAGATATAGAGATTTTATCGATGGGATTTACAGAGGCAGAGGCAGTCAAGCTATTTGCAAATACATATCTAGCACTTAGGGTTAGCTATTTTAATGAGTTGGATACATATGCCGAAATGAAAGGCTTAAATACAGAGAGTATAATAAAGGGTGTTTGCTTAGATCCAAGGATAGGCAACCATTATAACAATCCATCTTTTGGATATGGAGGCTATTGTTTACCCAAGGATACCAAGCAACTATTAGCAAACTACGATAGCGTACCTCAGAATATGATGTCCGCTATTGTAGAAAGTAATAAAACTAGAAAGGATTTTATCGCTGATAGGGTTTTGAACTTAGCTGATTATTATGATTACAACAGTCATGGTGAATATTCTCTTGAAAATGAGAAGGAATGTATAGTAGGTGTCTATAGGTTGACTATGAAGTCTAATTCTGACAACTTTAGACATTCATCTATACAAGGTGTAATGAAGAGATTAAAGGCTAAGGGAGCTACTATAGTTATATATGAGCCCAGCCTAGAAGATGGAACCACATTTTTTGGAAGTAAGATAGTAAATGATATAAATAGGTTTAAGTCGATTAGCCATAGTATAATAGCAAATAGATATGATTCTTGCCTTGATGATGTAATTGATAAGGTATATACGAGAGATCTTTTTAAGAGAGATTAGTAAAAAAAATTAAATAAAAGACAGGGAATTGATGTGTGAGAATTGAAAAAAAGGAAAATAATAGTGATTGATGGATGTGAAGATCCACTTAATTCTATTTTCCAAAAATTATTCTACAACTAGTTGACACAAGGCCTGTGAGGTGATAAAATTATAAGGTATGTAATCTACAGATTGCATACCTTTTTAGTGAAGACTAAAAGCATCAAAACAATTAATCAATATGCTAAGCATATTGGTCAGGTTGGCGATCAATTAACAAGATCGAAAATTTTAACAAAAGGAGGTGCAGTTGATGCCAACAATCAACCAATTAGTACGTAAGAGTAGAAAAGCTGTAGAAAAGAAATCTACTGCTCCAGCACTTCAGAAGGGCTACAATTCTTTATACAAGAAGGCCACTGATATTAGTGCTCCACAGAAGAGAGGTGTTTGTACTTCTGTAAAGACAGTAACACCTAAGAAGCCAAACTCAGCCCTTAGAAAGGTTGCCAGAGTTAGACTTACAAACGGTATAGAAGTATCTGCATACATACCAGGTGAAGGTCATAACCTACAGGAACATAGTGTTGTTATGATCAGAGGTGGTAGAGTTAAGGACTTACCAGGTGTAAGATACCATATCCTAAGAGGTACACTAGATACTGCAGGTGTTGACGCTAGAAGACAGTCAAGATCTAAGTACGGTGCTAAGAGACCAAAGGAAGCTAAGAAGTAGGTTAGAGATAACTACTAGATAGCGACTAGATTTGACCCATACCTTTGACTTGGGGGTCAAGGAGAGGGCTAGGCCCAGGGCGGGTTCAAGCCATAATATGAACAGACAAGTAGCTGGAAATCAGCAATTGATTATAGTTCGATGCTTTAAATAAATATATTTATGGCATCACGGCAGACATTGTCGAGTACCTATGATTTAACTTTAATAATTAAGGAGGGAAGCGTAATGCCAAGAAAAGGTAATGTTCCAAAGAGAGAAGTTTTACCAGATCCAATGTACGGAAGTAAGGTAGTAACAAAGTTAATAAATAATTTAATGTATGACGGAAAAAGAGGAAAGTCACAGAGAATAGTATACGATGCGTTCGCACTAGTAGCTGAAAGAACTGGAGAAGATGCTCTAGAAGTATTCAGCAAGGCTATGGAAAACATCATGCCAGTACTAGAAGTTAAGGCTAGAAGAGTTGGTGGTGCCAACTATCAGGTGCCTATCGAAGTTAGAGCTGACAGAAGACAGACTCTAGGACTTAGATGGTTAGTAAAATATACAAGAGCTAGAGGCGAAAAGGGAATGGTCGAAAAGCTAGCAAAGGAAATAATAGATGCAGCTAACAACACAGGAGCCTCAGTCAAGAAGAAAGAAGATACTCACAAGATGGCAGAAGCTAATAAGGCATTTGCTCACTACAGATGGTAGTCATCAAACTGAGTTTGAAATAATTTAAGGAGGAAAGAAATGGCTAGACAATTTCCATTGGAAAAGACTAGAAATATAGGAATAATGGCCCACATAGATGCAGGTAAGACTACAACTACAGAGAGAATCTTGTTCTATGCAGGTCGTACTCATAAAATCGGTGAAACTCATGACGGTGCGTCTCAGATGGACTGGATGGAGCAGGAAAAAGAAAGAGGTATCACAATTACTTCTGCGGCTACTACTTGTCAGTGGGATGGTCACAGAGTAAATATTATAGATACTCCAGGACACGTCGACTTTACAGTAGAAGTTGAAAGATCTCTAAGAGTTCTAGATGGTTCTGTAGCAGTTTTCTGTGCCAGATCTGGAGTTGAGCCTCAGTCAGAAAATGTATGGAGACAGGCTGAAACTTACGGTGTTCCTAGAATCGCATTCGTAAACAAGATGGACAGACAGGGTGCTGACTTCCTAAACGTTGTTGGAATGATGAAGGAAAGACTAAAGGCTAATGCTGTAGCTATACAGTTACCAATAGGTAGTGAAGACAACTTCACAGGTATCATAGACCTACTAACTATGAAGGCTAGTATCTACAAGAACGACGAGGGTACTGAAATCGAAGTTATAGACATTCCATCTGACATGGTAGACCAGGCTAATGAATATAGGGAAATCATGGTAGAAGCAGTTGCAGAAACTGATGAAGACCTAATGATGAAGTACCTAGAAGGTGAAGAAATAAGTATAGATGAACTAAAGCTAGCTATCAGAAAGGCTACTATCGCTTGTGAAATGAACCCAGTACTATGTGGTACTGCTTACAAGAACAAGGGTGTTCAGTTACTCTTAGACGCTGTTATAGATTACCTACCAGCTCCAACTGATATAGAATCTATAAAGGGTATCCTACCAGATGGTGAAGAAAGTGAAAGACATGCATCAGATGATGAACCATTCTCAGCTCTTGCATTCAAGATCATGACTGACCCATTCGTAGGTAAGTTAGCATTCTTTAGAGTTTACTCTGGTAAGCTAGAGTCTGGTTCTTATGTACTAAATGCTACAAAGAATAAGAGAGAAAGAATTGGTCGTATCCTTCAGATGCATGCCAATACAAGAGAAGAAATAACAGAAGTTTATGCAGGTGATATAGCTGCTGCAGTTGGTCTAAAGGATACAACTACAGGAGATTCACTATGCGATCCTAATGAGCCTATTATTCTTGAATCAATGGAATTCCCAGAACCAGTTATCTTCGTTGCTATAGAACCAGCTTCTAAGGCAGCTCAGGAAAAGATGGGTGTAGCTCTTCAGAAGCTTGCTGAAGAAGACCCTACATTCACAGTTAGAACTGATGCAGAAACTGGCCAGACTATCATCGGTGGTATGGGTGAGCTTCACCTTGAAATCATCGTTGACAGACTACTTAGAGAATTCAAGGTTGAAGCTACAGTTGGTGCTCCTCAGGTTGCATACAGAGAAACTATCACAGTTCCAGTTGATGTTGAGTACAAGTACTCTAAGCAGTCAGGTGGTAGAGGTCAGTACGGTCACGTTAAGATCAGAGTTAACCCACTTGAGCCAGGCGAAGGATACAAGTTCGAAAACAAGACGGTTGGTGGATCTGTACCTAAGGAATATGTTGGTCCAGTTGATCAGGGTATCCAGGGTGCTATGCAGTCAGGTATCGTAGCTGGTTACCCAGTTGTTGACGTTGCTGTTGAATTATACGATGGTTCTTACCATGAAGTCGATTCATCAGAAATGGCCTTCAAGATGGCAGCTTCTATGGCCTTCAAGGATGCAATGAAGAAGGGTAATGCAGTTCTTCTTGAACCAATCTTCGCAGTTGAAGTTGTTACTCCAGACGATTACATGGGTGACGTTATGGGTGACCTTAACTCTAGAAGAGGTATGATTCAGGGTATGGAAGAAAGAAATGGTGCTCAGGTTGTTAGAGCTCACGTTCCACTATCTGAAATGTTCGGATATTCTACAGACCTTAGATCTACAACTCAGGGTAGAGCAACTTACACTATGATATTCGACCACTATGCACAGGTTCCAGCATCTGTTGCTAAAAAGATAACAGAAGGTAAGTAGTCTTAAAAGTCTAATTAATATAGACTAGCCAAGACTTGAACTTTATAAAGTAAAAAAGGGTCGTAAATCCGTTTATAGACTCAAAAAATCATCAGATTTTTTAATGAAATGTTGAAAAATAAGTATAAAAGTGATATACTTATAAAGAATAAAAAGGAGGGTGGATTCCGCCCTCCAATAAATAAATATTAATTTCTTAAGGGAGGAAACTTAAAATGGCAAAAGCTAAATTTGAAAGAAATAAGCCACATGTTAATATTGGTACAATCGGTCACGTTGACCACGGTAAGACTACATTAACAGCAGCTATAACAAAGACATTATTCAACAAGTATCAGTTAGGTGAAGCAGTAGACTTCGCTAACATAGATAAGGCACCAGAAGAAAGAGAAAGAGGTATCACAATCTCTACAGCTCACGTTGAATACGAAACTCCAGCTAGACACTACGCTCACGTAGACTGCCCAGGACATGCCGACTATGTTAAGAACATGATCACAGGTGCTGCTCAGATGGACGGTGCTATCCTAGTTGTTGCTGCAACAGATGGTCCAATGCCTCAGACAAGAGAACATATCCTACTTTCTAGACAGGTTGGTGTTCCTTACATCGTTGTATTCCTAAACAAGTGTGATATGGTAGACGATGAAGAACTTCTTGAACTAGTTGAAATGGAAGTTAGAGAATTACTTAACGAATATGATTTCCCAGGAGATGATACTCCAATAGTTAGAGGTTCTGCTCTAATGGCTCTTGAAAACCCAGATTCTGAATGGGGTGAAAAGATAGTAGAATTCTACAACATGATAGATGAATACATCCCAGCTCCAGAAAGAGACGTTGACAAGCCATTCCTAATGCCAGTAGAAGACGTATTCTCAATCACTGGTAGAGGTACAGTTGCAACTGGTAGAGTTGAAAGAGGTGTTCTTAAGGTTTCTGATGAAGTTGAACTAGTTGGTTTAACTGAAGAACCAAGAAAGGTTGTAGTAACAGGAGTAGAAATGTTCAGAAAGTTACTAGATCAGGCAGAAGCTGGTGATAACATCGGTGCTCTACTAAGAGGTGTTCAGAGAGACGAAATCGAAAGAGGACAGGTTCTTGCTCAGCCAGGAACAGTTCACGCTCATACTAAGTTCAAGGCAGAAATCTACGTTCTTAAGAAAGAAGAAGGTGGTAGACATACTCCTTTCTTCGATGGATATAGACCACAGTTCTACTTCAGAACAACTGACGTAACTGGTGAGTGTAAGCTTCCAGAAGGTATAGAAATGGTTATGCCTGGTGACAACGTAACAATCGAAGTTGACCTAATCAACTCTATCTGTGTTGAAGAAGGTCTTAGATTCGCCATCAGAGAAGGTGGTAGAACTGTAGCTTCAGGTGTTGTTGCTTCTATAATTGAATAATTATTATATTATTTGGTATATATAAAGAGAGTGCAAAAGCACTCTCTTTTTTAAAATATATAGGAGGTAATTATGAAATTAATTTCGTGGAATATAGATTCCCTAAATGCAGCCCTAACAAGTGATTCTGCTAGAGCCTTGTTGTCTAGGGATGTACTAAAAAAACTAGCTGGTATGGATGCGGATATCCTAGCACTACAGGAGACTAAGTTGTCTGCCAAGGGACCAACAAAAAAGCACATTGAGTGCCTAGAAGAAATCTTTGAAGCTTATGACCTAGTTTGGAGGTCATCTGTTGAACCTGCTAGAAAGGGTTATGCAGGTACCATGTTCCTATACAAAAAGGGTATGAAACTTGAGGTTACATATCCTGAGATAGGGGCTCCTGATACAATGGATTATGAGGGGAGGATTATCACTCTTGACTTAGATTCTTGCTATGTAACTCAGGTATATACACCTAATGCTGGCGACGGCCTAAAGAGGTTGGAAGATAGGCAGGCTTGGGATATCAAGTATGCAGACTACCTAGAAGGTTTGGCCAAGATCAAGCCAGTCCTTGCCTGTGGTGACTATAATGTCGCCCATAAGGAAATAGACCTTGCCAACCCAGCTAATAATCACAGGTCTCCGGGCTTTACTGATGAAGAGAGAGAAGGCTTTACCAACCTACTTGCTAGGGGATTTGTGGATACTTTTAGGCAGGTTCATGGAGATGTCAAGGATGTGTATTCTTGGTGGGCTCAGAGGGTCAAGACTAGCAAGATTAATAATACAGGCTGGAGAATTGACTATTGGATAGTTAGCCAGGATGTGGCTGATAAGGTTATGGTATCAGAGATGATTGATTCTGGGGCAAGGCAGGACCATACTCCGATTCTTTTAGAGGTTGACCTCTAAATACCTAAATATAATGTACAGGACCATGCAGAGTTTATTATGAATACCATCCACTACAAGCTTATGCAACTTTTTCAGTTATTGAGAGACGAGTGTAGTAAATTTCTCTTATTGGTGATATAATGAAAAGTGTAGTATATTACATTTTTTATTGATAAAAAGTGATACATATAACATTTTTTACCGAAAGAGGTGGTAGATGATGAAGCGTGATTTTGAAAAGGTGCTATTGAATTGGAAGTTAAATAAAAATAAGAAGCCCCTTTTAATTCAAGGGGCTAGGCAGGTTGGTAAGACTTATATTGTCAGGAAGTTTGCACGAGAGAACTATAAAAATGTGGTTTATCTAAATTTTGAAGAAAATAAAAGTTTGAATGATATATTTATAAATGACCTTAATCCGGATAGAATTGTGGCTGTTATAGGTGTATTGTATGATGTAGAAGTTAATGAGGATACTGTGTTTATATTTGATGAGGTCCAGGCTAGTGAGAGGGCGATAACATCTTTGAAATATTTTGAGGAGTCTGATAATTTGTATAATGTTATAGCTACAGGAAGTATGCTTGGAATCTATATGAATCGTGAAGAGTTTTCGTTTCCTGTAGGTAAGGTGCAGTTGGAGACAATGAGACCTATGACATTTAAAGAATTTTTGATTGCAAAAGGCAAATCTTCAATTATTAAAATGATAGAGAGTTCTTATAAGAAGAATGAGTACTTTCCCTTGCATGATATGGCTCTTGGTTTATATAGGGAATATTTGCTGGTCGGCGGTATGCCAGAGGCGGTTTACACCTATATATCCACCAATGACTTGGATAAGGTTAGGCAGGTGCAAAATTTAATAAATAATTCATATATTGCTGATATGCAGAAATATGCATCTAATGAAGATTCTACAAAACTGTATGATATATTCAAGAGTATACCTGTGCATTTAGGCAAGGATAATAAAAAGTTTAAGTATAGCGTAATAAAGTCTGGAGCCAGGGCTAAAGACTATGCATACCCAATTCATTGGTTGGAAATGTCAGGTATTATTAATAAGCTTGAAAGAATAAGCGAGGGAAGCATCCCAATTGCTGCCTATAGGGAACCTAGTTTTTTTAAAGTATATTTATCAGATGTGGGACTTTTTTCGAGAATGATAAATATGCCTTATGAAAAAGTGCTTGTAGATGACAAGATACTAGGTATATATA
The DNA here is from genome assembly GCF_000758885.1 of Peptostreptococcus sp. MV1. Lineage (GTDB taxonomy): Bacteria > Bacillota > Clostridia > Peptostreptococcales > Peptostreptococcaceae > Peptostreptococcus. The sequence continues at coordinate 26,366 of NZ_JRNB01000047.1, forward strand.
AGGGGACTTTGGCAGAGTTATATGTGCTTGAGGAATTAGTCGCAAGTGGCGTGGAACCCTATTATTGGAATCCAAATCAAAATACAGAACTAGACTTTGTATATCAATCTTCACAAGGTGAGATTATACCAATAGAAGTAAAATCAGGCCAGAGAACTAGGTCAAAAAGTCTAGATAAATTTATGAAAAAGTATGGGGCTGAGGCTATAAGACTTTCAACAAAAAATTTCGGATATGAGGATGGAATTAAGAGTGTTCCATTATATGCCACTTGGTGCATAAGATAGTGAAGATAGTGAAGATAGTGTAAAATAGGCTTGAAAAAGATACCTAATAGGTATATAATAAACACATATAGACTTAAGGGCGATGATGGAGCCTAGTAGGTTAAATCTTGTCTTCAGAGAATGGATGGTTGGTGTGAATCCATGGCAAGTTTTTCTGAATCTACTCCGGAGCTTCTAGTTTGAAATAGTACTAGACGTAGGACCTGCGATAAGGGTTAGAGGTGGGCTAGTTTTTTAGCCAACTAGGGTGGTAACGCGGAATAATGACTTTCGTCCCTTATGGGGATGGGAGTCCTTTTTTATTATTAAAAAAAGGACCAAGGACTAGTTTTTATCAGACTTGGTCATAGGATTTTCTGCATGAGCCTAGGTATTTTGATACAAAATAATAAAATTTATAAAGAGAGGTAGAAGGATGTTAGACGTAAAGAGAATTAGAGAGAATCTTGATGAGATTAAGCTTTTGATGGGCAGAAGAGGTGAAGGTGAATTTGACCCTAAGGACCTTGATGAAGTATTGGAATTGGATGACAAGAGAAAGGCTATATTAAAGGAAGTTGAAGTTCTAAAGAACAAGTCAAATATTGATTCTAAGAAGATACCAGTGATGATGAAAAATGGTGAAAGTATAGATGCTATCAAGGCTGAATTAAAGGAATTATCAGACAGGATTAAGGAATTTGATGCTGAGCTTAGAGAAGTGGAAGAAAAGCTTGTATACAGGTTGATGAGAATACCTAATGTTCCACATCCAGATGTACCACAGGGTGAAACTGATGAGGACAATGTTGAAATAAGAAGATGGGGTGAGCCTACTAAGTTTGATTTTGACTTCAAGGCCCATTGGGACCTAGGTACAGGACTAGATATACTTGACTTTGAAAGAGGTGGAAAGATAACTGGTTCAAGATTTACAGTATTGAAGGGACTAGGTTCAAAGTTAGAAAGGTCATTAATAGGCTTCTTCCTTGACCAGCATACTGAAAACCACGGTTATACAGAGGTAATACCTCCTTTTATGGCTAATAGAAACAGCTTTATAGGTACTGGCCAGCTACCTAAGTTTGAAGAGGATATGTTCAAGATTGAAGGTTTAGAATACTTCCTAGTTCCGACTGCAGAGGTTCCAGTGACTAACCTATACAACAATGAAATAGTAGATGTGGACAAGCTTCCAATCAAACACTGTGCCTACACTCCATGTTTTAGGTCTGAAGCCGGTTCAGCAGGTAGGGACACTAGGGGTCTAGTTAGACAGCACCAGTTCAATAAAGTAGAGCTAGTGAAATTTGTAAAGCCAGAGGATTCTTATCAGGAGCTAGAGACTTTGACTAACGATGCTGAAAAGATGCTACAGTTATTGGGTCTACCATATAGGGTAGTTAAGATATGTACAGGTGACCTAGGATTTACTGCTGCTAAGAAGTATGACCTAGAAGTTTGGATGCCAAGCTATAACAGGTATGTAGAAATTTCTTCTTGCTCAAATTTTGAAGACTTCCAGGCTAGAAGGGCCAATATCAGGTTTAAGAGGGATAGGAACTCTAAGACTGAGTTTGTTCATACATTAAATGGTTCAGGTCTAGCAGTGGGTAGAACTCTTGCGGCGATCCTTGAAAACTACCAGCAGGCTGATGGCAGTGTGGTAGTTCCAGAGGCGCTTAGAAAGTATATGAAGTGTGATGTAATCAAATAATATATAGTATAAAAAGTTTGGTTGGAATAAATGAAATATTTAATTCATTAACTCTTATATCTGCACAATTTTTTGAATCGTTCTATGCATAACTTTCATAATGTGCTTCAATATAGATATAAATACCATGCATTTGACCATTAATTATAGTATTTATGCAATTTTTGTTATAGTATAAGAAATTAGATAATTTTTTTGAAACCTTCAGTTTTTTGCTTGCAATTTTCCCCTGTTTATAGGATAATATTATTGTGGAATAAATTAGTAATAAATATGTTAAATTGCAGGATAACGATATTTTGTTCTGCGAAAAGGGGAGGAATGACTTATTTTAGAATTATTGACAAAAATTGACGACCTTATGTACTATCCCATTCTGATAGTAGTACTAGCTGTAGCTGGTATCTATTTCAGTTTTAGGACAAAGTTTGTGCAGCTTAGGCTATTTCCTGAATCTGTAAGGGCAGTTATGGAAAAGCCAGGCGAAAAAGGAAAGGTTTCTTCTTTCCAGGCCTTGATGGTTTCTACTGCATCTCGTGTTGGTACAGGTAATATAGTTGGTGTATCTACTGCCATAGTACTTGGAGGTCCAGGTGCAGCATTTTGGATGTGGATACTAGCTATAGTTGGTTCAGCAACAGCATTTATAGAGTCTACACTAGCTCAGATTTACAAGCGTAAAGATGAAAAGACTGGTGGATGCTACGGTGGTCCAGCTTATTACATTGAAACAGCTCTAAAGAGCAAGTTCCTTGCAGGTCTGTTCGTTGTATGCTTGATTTTGACTTATGGTTTTGGATTTAACCTATTGTGTTCTTACAACCTGCAGTCTGCATTCTCAACTTACGGTTTCTATAATCCAAGTGTGACACCAAAGATAATAGGTGCAGTTATAGCGCTTGCGGTTTTCATCTCAATCATTGGTGGTGGTAAGCGTATGATACACGTAACAGAGGTTATAGTTCCATTTATGGGTATAGCTTATGTATTGGTTTCACTTATAGTACTAGTTTTAAATATAGGAATGCTTCCAGAAGTATTCAGAATGATATTTACAGATGCCTTCAGTGCTAGGTCTTTTGCCGGTGGTATAGCAGGTTCTTGCCTAGTATACGGTATCAAGCGTGGACTTTACTCAAATGAAGCAGGTGTTGGTTCTGCTCCAAATGCTGCAGCATCAGCAGAGGTTTCTCACCCAGTTAAGCAGGGTCTAGTACAGTTCCTATCTGTATATATAGATACTATATTGATTTGTTCAGCAACAGCATTTATGATATTAATCAGTGGTGTTGGAATGAAGCCTGAACTTGCAGGTGCTCCAATGGTACAGGAATCATTACGTTCTGTATTTGGTTCATTTGGACCACTATTTATCACAATAGCAATGATCATGTTTGCCTTCACTACATTGATAGGTAACCTTTACTACTGTGAAACAGGTCTATCTTACCTAAATGGCAACAAGAAGCCAAGTGATGGATTTATGAAATTATTCTATGCAGTTGCTGCCTTGATAGTATTCATTGGTGCAATCATGTCAATGGAAGCAGCTTGGGCATTTGCCGATATTACAATGGGCTTGATGGCTCTTATAAATATACCTTGTTGTGTAATCATGGGTGGTGTAGCTATTAAGGCTCTTAAGGACTATGAAGACCAGAAGAAGGCTGGTAAGGAACCAGAATTCCACGCTAAGTCTGTTGGATTGAATCCTGAAGACCTAGATTATTGGGAATAAGATTATAGTTTAATATATGAAATTTTAACCGACCTGGAGTCAGATGAGTTCTGATTCTTGGGTCGGTTTTTATCTGAAGAAATACACTATTTAGGCAAATATAATCTTGAAGAAATGTCATTTTTCGGACTTTATTATTTTGAAGAAATGTCGTTTTTAAGGATTATGAGCTTTACTATCATACATGGGACCAGAAGGCTAGTAGCCATTATTATGAGATAGATTTTCTGGTATCTAATGGCTACAAGCTAAGGCCGATAGAAGTGAAGTCATCAGGTTTGGGTAGCCACAAGTCCTTAAAAGAATTTGGCAAGAAGTATTCTAAGGTGATAGACGAGCAAATCCTATTGTCACAAAAGGATAGATGTAAAAAGGATGGAATCAGTTTTATACCGATTTATATGGTAGACTCGGTTATGTAGACTTTTATGGGTTCAGTTTTTTCATGGTTTTATAGATGAAATAGAGATTTCCCCTTGTCATTACAAGCAAGATATAGTAAAATACAGGTAGAGTGTTGATTAATATCGCACGAAGGGGTACACCACCACGGGTGTAGGCTTCCTTCGTGCGTTTTTTTTCGGTAAAAATTAGAAAATCATAGAAAAAACCGATATATTAGCTAGTATTATATAATCGCTGATTTTAGATGTTTTTGAAGTTTTATCGGACACAATATTTTTGAAATGAGGTGAAGTTGTGGCTACTATAAATGGTAAGGAAGTTCTTGTTGCAGGCCGGACCCTGCTAGATTACTTGGAGAGTGAGGGCTTTGATACGAATAGGCTAGCTGTTGAGTTAAATGGAGTTATCCTGAAAAGAGGAAGTTATGGTGACTACGTATTAAACGAGTATGACAAGGTGGAGATAGTTTGTTTTGTAGGAGGTGGCTAAGATTTATAAGGATTGCGAAATAAATAAGGGCCTAAGTCATGTGACTATAAAGGGCTATAGTCTAGGTCCGGATGACCTCTTCAAGAGGAATATAAGGGATAAAGATGGGGTCTTGGCAAGGTCGAGCGTGTGTATCTTGGGGCTTGGTGGTCTAGGATCTAATATAGGAGTCTATCTGGCCAGGTCTGGTATAGGCAAGCTAGTATTGGTAGATTTTGACCGAGTAGAATTGTCAAATTTAAACCGTCAGTACTATAACCTATCACATATAGGTATGAAAAAGCCCCAGGCCCTGCTAGAGGTTATTAGGTCCATTAATCCATTTATAGACCTAGAGATAATAAATACAAAGATAGACAAGGATAATATTATAGATATTGTTGAAGGTTCAGATGTTGTCTGTGAGGCCCTAGATGATGCTGCTAGCAAGTCTATGGTGGTGTCGGAGGTCTTGACGAATTTTGATGACAAGATTCTTGTAGCTGCATCTGGTATGGCTGGTTTGGATGATGCCAACCTGATTAGGACTGAAAAGAAGTTTGGAAGATTATATATATGTGGTGATGGAAGGTCAGACTTTGAAGAGGTTGATGGTATGATGGCTCCTAGGGTCAGCATATGTGCAGGTCACCAGGCTAATATAATTATAAGGTTACTCCTGGGTATGGAGTAAGAAAAATAAGAATTTAAAAATATGGAGGATACAAATATGGAAGATAAGTTGATAATAGGTGGTAGAGAGTTTAATTCGAGGTTTATACTTGGCTCAGGCAAGTATTCTTTGGACCTGATTAATAGTGCAGTCAAGTATGCAGGGGCAGAAATTATTACCCTAGCCTTGAGAAGGGCTGTGGGTGGCCAGGTGGAAAATATCCTGGACTATATACCTAAGGGGGTTACACTTTTGCCAAATACGTCAGGTGCTAGAAATGCAGAGGAGGCCGTGAGAATAGCTAGGTTGTCTAGAGAGTGTGGCTGTGGTGACTTTGTAAAAATTGAGGTAATTAGGGATTCAAAGTACCTATTGCCAGATAATGCTGAAACTATCAAAGCTACTGAAATTCTTGCCAAGGAAGGCTTTATAGTCATGCCATATATGTATCCGGACCTAAATGTAGCTAGAGACCTAAAAAATGCTGGTGCTGCCTGTATAATGCCACTTGGTTCTCCAATTGGTTCAAACAAGGGACTAGCTACTAAGGACTTTATACAGATTCTGATAGATGAAATAGACCTACCAATAATAGTAGATGCAGGTATTGGTAGACCATCACAGGCCTGTGAGGCTATGGAGATGGGGGCGGCTGCCATAATGGCCAATACGGCTATAGCTACAGCTGGAGATATACCTATGATGGCCCAGGCCTTCAAGCAGGCTATAGAGGCAGGTAGACTAGCATATTTAGCTAAATTAGGAAGAGTCATAGAAAAGGGTGGTGTAGCTTCATCACCACTTACAGGATTTTTACAGGACTAGGGGGGAGTTGCGATATGAAGAGAATAGATCATATGCAGTATATGGAAGGTATGGAACAGTTTGAGTCAGATATTATGGATAGGGTTATAGACCAGATGGAGGCTTATGACTATGATTCATTTACACCTGCTGATGTAAAGGCAGCCTTGGCTAAAGATATTTTATCACCAAGAGATTTCCAGGCCCTTTTATCACCAGCTGCCCTAGATTTTTTAGAAGAGATAGCTCAGAGGGCTCAAAGGGAGACTAGGGCACATTTCGGTAATTCCATATATATGTTTACGCCCTTATATATAGCAAACTACTGCGAAAATTATTGTATATATTGTGGGTTTAATTCACACAACAAGATAAAGAGGTCTAGGTTGAACTTTGACCAGATTGAAAAGGAGATGCAGGCTATAGCAGCTACAGGACTTCAAGAGATCCTGATCCTTACAGGAGAGAGTAGAAAGCATTCTGATGTCAAGTATATAGGTGAGGCTTGTAAATTGGCTACCAAGTACTTTAGTGTGGTAGGCCTAGAGGTATACCCTATGAATTCTGATGAATATGCCTACCTAAACTCTTGCGGGGCAGACTATGTGACAGTATTCCAGGAAACATATAATTCCGACAAGTATGAGACACTTCACCTAGCAGGCCACAAGAGGATCTTCCCATACAGGTTAAATGCTCAGGAGAGGGCCTTGAGAGGTGGTATGAGAGGGGTAGGATTTGCGGCCTTATTGGGCTTGGATGACTTTAGGAAGGATGCCTTTGCTACGGGCTACCACGCCTACCTATTGCAACAAAAGTACCCTCATGCAGAGATATCGATATCGTGTCCAAGGCTAAGACCTATTATAAATAACGATAAAATTAACCCCAAGGACGTGCATGAAACTCAGCTATTGCAGATAATATGTGCCTATAGGATTTTTCTTCCATTTGCTAATATTACCGTATCAACTAGGGAGTTGCCTAGATTTAGGGATAATATTATAAAGATAGCTGCTACAAAGATATCAGCCGGAGTTAGTACGGGTATAGGTAGTCATTCTAAGGAAGTAGAGGACCAAAAGGGTGATGAACAGTTTGAAATAGCTGATGCTAGGAATGTGGAAGAAGTCTTTGAGGCTATCAAGTCTGGTGGTCTACAGCCGGTTATGAGCGACTATATAAACCTAACTCAGGAAGCTAGCAAAGAAGCTTAGCAGATATTAGTCAGTAAAATACATAAAGATTACTTATACCATGCACTTCTTATATGAGCTTGCATGGTATAATATTTATGTAAAATATTCGAAAGCGAGGTGGGTTATAAGGTGGAAAGAAATACAAATTTGATGATAGTGACCAATAGGAAGCTTTGCCAAGAGGGGCTATTAAAGAGGTTGGAAGATGTATTCAGTTCCTATAGAAAGGGGGACTACCTGGCAGATTTTTCTATACAGGGTTTGGTATTGAGAGAGAAGGACCTAGGTGAGGAGGATTATTTTCAGCTCCTAAAGGATGTAGATGTCCTTTGTAAGAAGTACCAGATATACCTATATGCCCACAAGTACTGGAAATCTGCCTTGGAGTTGGGGATAAAAAATATCCATATGCCCCTTCCCCTACTTGTAGACCTAGCAGAAAATGAAGAAGACTATAGGTATTTTATGGAGAGTTTTGACCATATAGGTGCATCTACCCATTCTATTGATGAGGCTAGATTGGCTGAAAAACTGGGAGCGAGCTATATTTTTGCCGGCCATGTATTTGTTACCGACTGCAAGAAGGGGCTGGAGCCTAGAGGCTTGGATTTTCTGGGGAATATGTGCAAAACTTCTAGACTACCAGTCTATGCCATAGGTGGTATAGGTATGGATAATTCAGGTCTTGCCTTAGAAGCAGGAGCCCATGGTGTGGCTATAATGTCTGGCCTTATGAAGGATGACAAGCTGTATTTTATGTCTGAGGCCATGAAGGAGGCCAAGAAGGCTTATGCCATGAAGGAGACCCCTATAGGTGCTGTGGTGGTATATGATGGCCAGATAGTGGGTAGGGGATTTAACCAGGTTGAGTTGACAGGTGACCCGACCCAGCACGCAGAAATTGTTGCTATCCAGGATGCTGCCAAGACCTTGGGCAGGTGGAGGTTGTTTGACTGCCATATGTACGTGACTATGGAACCATGCTTGATGTGTGCAGGAGCTATAGAAAACTCTAGGATAAAAAAGCTATATATAGGGGCCAGCCACAAGAAAAATCACCTAGTTGGCAAGCATAATGACTTCAAGCTAGAAGTTTATAGGGATAGAAATATAAACGTTGAGTTTGGTATATTAGAAGAAGAGGCTAGTAGGATTTTGACCGACTTTTTTAGAGAGAGAAGGAAGGAGAAAAAAATATAGACTCGACGAGATTTTTCTCATATAAAATAGGCTGAATATCAAAAAATATAAAGTTAATAAATTGTATACTGAAATATAATTACAAAAAAGCTATTATGTGATATTCTATTGATAAGCAGAAAATTTTATGAAAATTGGAATTATTTGGAGGTGTATCAATGGCTAAATTTATAAGGAAGAGTCTTATACTGGCCAGTATAATTAGTATTAGCATGGGTATGTTGGCAGGAGTGGACATAGAGGCCTATGGAGAGAGGCAAATTGACCAATTTTTGAACGATATGACTAAGGATTATGTGGGCCTGAATGGTCAGGATAGGTATGACACATCTAGGCTAATATCACAGATGGCTTATGATCATTCAGATGAGGTTATTATAGTAGATGGATCCAACTATGTGGATAGTATGTCGGCCCTACAGTTGTCGGCCTACCTAGATGCTCCTATATTGTTGAATAGCAGGAGGGGCTTGGATAGGAATACAAATGCAGAGATTGCCAGGTTAAAGGCAGAACATGTATATATAGTAGGTTGCAATATAAATCCCAAGTTAGAATCAGACCTGGTTAGCGAGGGATACAAGGTCCAGACTATTAGCGCTGACAAGCCTTTTGACCTATCTTATAAGTGTGGTGAATTTGCCGATAAAAATAAGAATACCAACAAAAAAAGTTTGATATTGGCTAGTAGTGAGGTATTTGCAGATAGTTTGTCTATGTCGTCATATTCCTATACAAACAAGATTCCAATGCTCTTGGTTGGCAAGGACATAGATGATAGTACGGCAAAAATTATAAATGACTATGGGGCTGAAGAAGTATTAGTAGTTGGTGGTGAGAATACAATCAGCAATGAATCCATGGCAAAGATAAGTAGGGCTAGGAGGATTAGTGGTCAGGATAGGTACCAGACCTCTAGAATTATCCACAAGGAATATTATCCAGACAGTGAAAATATCCTGATCTCATCTGGTACGACATTTGCAGATACTGTAGCAGCAACGCCTCTTGCGACAGCCATGAAGACCAACATATTATTGGTCAAGGAGTCTAGTGAAGAGGTCCACGACTACCACTTCAAAAAGATAGTAGCTGTGGGTGGATTGGTTAAAAAGTATGTGACTGACGTGGTATATATAAATCCCCACCAGGATGATGAGTCTATAGATATGGGCTTGGATATAATCAGAGATGTAAAGGACGGCAGGAAGGTCTACCTGATACTGATGACAGATGGTAGTAAGAGTAGGGTATACGAAGCCCTAGACCGTGAGTTTATTAGGACTAGTAGGAGTAGGATTAGTAGGAAAGACTTTATTTATCTGAGAGATATGGAGATGGTAAGGGCCCTTGAAATAATGGGTGTAAAGAAGGAAAATGTAATCTTTACCCACAATAGAAATCTGGAGATTGACAAGGATATAGTTATTAAGGCTATAGAAAAATTTGAGGAAGAACATGGAAAGAACTTCTCATACAAGAGCCTTGCCAAGAATGTACACGACAAGAGTGGGGGTAATGTGGACCACTTTGCCTGTCATGATGGTGTAAAGGAGTTTTGTCAGAAGAATTCTAGAAATTGTACCTTCTATTCATCTGTGCCTACCTTTGATGACCCAGCTATATTCGTAAAGAACCCAACATATGAGGAAAGAGAAATCTGGACCAAGGCCCTTAGGCAGTATGATGTAACAGACCCTTCCTTGGGATGCTATGGTGTTGGTTTCCGATCAGTTGGGGGTATCATGAATAGAAAGATGAACAACATGAGGGAATTTATTGACTATAATTAAAATTAGGGCTTATAAAATTGGATGACTTGTGGTATTATTATCTAGGTGGAAATAATACGGAGAGGTGTCCGAGTGGCTTAAGGGGCTCGCCTGGAAAGCGGGTGTGTGGGAAACTGCACCGAGGGTTCAAATCCCTCTCTCTCCGCCAGTTTATAAGTTGATTAAATAGAAATATTGAAAACACTAGGTTGTATAGCCTGGTGTTTTATTGTATACTATTAGTATTAGTATGTAAAATGAGAAAATATTTATTTTTTAAGGAGGAAGTCGTATATGAAAAACGATAAGGTTAGTGCCAAAGCCTTAATCCCCTTCCTAGTCTTTGTAGGTATATACCTGATTACAGGTATAGTCTTGAATGTTCAGGGGACAGAAATGGCCTTTTATCAATTGCCATCACCAGTAGCGGCAATAGTAGGTATTATAGTTGCATTTATAATGTTTAAGGGGTCTATTGAAGAAAAGTTCAATAATCTAGTCAAGGGATGCGGTAATGAAAACATAATCATCATGTGTATCATATTTTTGCTAGCTGGTGCATTCTCAACAGTGTCCAAGCAGATGGGCGGTGTTGATTCAGTTGTAAATCTTGGTATGTCAGTACTACCACCTCAGTATATAACAGTAGGTATATTTATAATTTCATCTTTTATAGCCATATCTACAGGTACATCTGTGGGTACGGTTGTAGCAGTTGCTCCAATAGCTATAGGTTTTGCCCAGGCGGCAGGTCTTAGTGAGGCCATGGTGATAGGTGCTACTATCAGTGGTGGTATGTTTGGTGACAACCTATCTATCATATCAGATACTACTATAGCGGCGACTAGGACTCAGGGAGTTGAGATGAAGGACAAGTTCAAGGCCAACTTTATTATAGCCCTACCAGCTGCCATAGTTACTATAGTTTTGTTGCTGGTATTTGCTAGACCAGAGGCTATACCAAGTGTGAAGTCATATGAGTACAATATAATCAAGGTTATACCATATATATTCGTCCTAGTATCTGCTATATGGGGCATGAATGTGTTCGTAGTTTTGACAGGAGGTATTGTCCTATCAGGTATAATAGGTATTAGTGACGGTTCATTTACAGCCCTAGTATTCAGCCAGCAGATATTTGAAGGCTTCAAGGGTATGTTGGATATCTTCCTTCTATCAATGTTTACAGGTGGCCTAGCCTATATGGTTGAACGTGAGGGTGGTATAAACTGGATTATCAAGCAGGTTAGGAAGATTATCAAGGGTAAGAAGTCAGCTGAACTTGGTATCAGTGCCATGGTATCACTTACAGACCTAGCTACTGCAAACAATACAGTTGCTATCTTGATCAATGGACCAATAGCCAAGGAAATCAGTCAAGAGTACGGTATAGAGCCTAAGAGGGCGGCGTCGCTTTTAGATATATTCTCTTGTGTATTCCAGGGTTTGATTCCCTATGGTGCCCAGGTCTTATTTGCCTGTGCAAGTATAAAGGGACTAAATAGTCCCTTTGAAGTGGTATACCTAACTTGGTATCCGCTAGTATTGGCTGCTTTTGCCCTATTGTCTATTTATGTACCTTATGTAGACAGGGTTTCAGCCATGTTCAAGAAGACAAAAAGTGCCTAGTGTTATAGGTTTATAAAGAAAGATTAGTTGGGGGGTGAAGGCATTTGAATAGGATGAGAAAGACTATATTGATAATACCTGCTTATAACCCTCCTTTTTATTTTGTAGAATATGTCAAGGATCTAGTGAAAAATGGATTTGAATATATTCTAGTGGTCGATGATGGAAGTCAGGATGATAAGCAGAAGATATTTACAGATATAAGTGGGCTATCTGGCTCATATATACATATATTGACGCATGAGAAGAATATGGGTAAGGGCAGGGCCCTAAAGGATGCTTTTACCTATGTCTTAAGTTTAGATGAGTCTGCCTTGGATGGATATATAGGTGTCTTGTGCTTGGATTCTGATGGTCAGCACCTGGTGGAAGATGTGGTCAGGTTGGACGGTCTTATGACTGATGACTACCTATCTTGTGAGGGGGATTTTGCTTCTACTGTATATATGGGTAGGAGGAATTTTGATGAGGCATGTGTGCCATTCAAGAGTAGGTATGGAAACAAGCTGACTAGGGCTATATTTAGTCTCCTATATGGTGTCAGGATAAATGACAGTCAGACGGGTATGAGGGGGCTTTCTCTAGGAGCCCTAGCAGACTTCAATAATCTTGATGGTGACAGATTTGAATATGAGATGAATATGTTGATAGAGGCCTCTAGACTGTCCTATAAGATAAGAGAAGTGGATATCAAGACCCACTATATCAAGGAAAATTCAGAGAGTCACTTTAGGCCATTTGTAGATTCTTTTAAAATTTATAGGATGATTCTTAGGTGTTTTTTTACTAAATTTTTTAATTAAGCACTTCTTTATTTTTGGGGTCCTGCTTGGTGGGGCCTTATATTTTTATGATTTATTTTTATTGGTGATTTTTGGAGGTGAAAAGTATTGGATGGTATAAGGATACTGTATCCATTTTTGCACTTATTATTGATATTTGCCTGTATAGCGGGATATTCTTGCTTCCTAGAGGCTAGGCTAGCTATAAGGGGTCAGTTTGCCCCCATATGTACGATTGCTTTTATATCTGTAGCCCTTATATTTTTTGGCTATATGGACCTTCTTTTTCCTGGTATTTATATTATGTATATTTTGGGACTGGGCCTATTTGTGTTTGGACTATTGGCCTATCCGAGAATATATAGGAATAACCTCTACTTGTATGGCCTGACAGGACTTCTTATGCTGGTATATACGGGCCTATTTTTGAGGTCTAATGTGGGGGACTATGATGCCTTTTCACATTGGGGACTGGCAGTTAGGCTGATGCAGACATCTAGGGCCCTACCTGGACCACTGGACAAGTGTATTAGTTTCAGTGATTATCCACTGGCCATGCCAATATTTTGTCTTTTCAATAGCGCTAGGACCGTCTACCAAGAAAATCTATACCAACAGGCTCATGCCCTTGTACTAGTATTTTCTGTCTTGCCCATCCTGCCTTTCTCCAGAAAAATGGCCAGGGGTGATATGGCCAAAAGGGTATTTATGGGTCTAGTCTTTGTGTTTACACTTGCTCTAGTTGAGGTTGCCAATGTCAGGACCTTTACCATGTATATAGATACTATACTAGCTACAGTGGCCTTTGCCCTGTCCTATATGGTTTACTACCATAGGAAGGATGTGAGACAGGTATGGCTTCCCTTTTTACTCTTGGGGTCATTTTTGATTAGTATCAAGCATAGCGGACTTATATTTTTATTGTTTTCCTTGCTACTCTTAGTATTTTTCATGATAAAAGAGAGGAAAATTAGTCTAAAGCTAGTCATGGCCATCTTGATTCCATTTATAGTCCAGCAGGCCTGGATCCTCCACCACAAGAGGACCTTTGTGGCTGAAAAGGCAGCCAAGCACTCTATATCCTTTGCCAGGTATTCAGAGGAAATGGCGTCCAAGGGCAAGGGAAATGTGGATATGATAGTAAATATGTTTATAGACAGGAATGTTGGAGATATTTATTGGTATATACTTATAGCCCTGCTGGCGATTGGTCTGATAAGTCTTTTGGTGACCAAAAAGAAGTTTTGGCTTTCTCTGGCAGGTCTATCTGTATTTGCCCTATTGACATCTATTGCCTACCAGGTGGGCAACCTGTTTATGTACTTGTTTTCCATGCCTATATATGAGGCTAGGGTTTTGGCTAGTTATGATAGGTATTTTAATAGTATGAAGATATATATAGGATTGTTATTTTTGGCATGGTTTCTCAGCGTCTATCGGAAAAATATATTTTATATAGGCCTTAGCCTGGTCATGATGCTAGGTATTTGCCTATATGATCACGCCAGGCTGAGCCAGGTCTTGGTACCGGCTGATAGATTGGCCCATGATGTAGATATGTACCGCTTCAAGGAAGTTATGGAGGATAAGATCAGTGACAATGAACTGACCTACCCCACAACTACCTACAACAAGCAGGTGACAGTCTACACCAAGAAGGGCTATGACTACAAGACCTATTTAGTATGTAAGTACATACTTTTGACGGATGATATCAGCATCAAAAAGTATGACAAGAATAACTTTAATGATAGGAAGGCTCTAGCAAATAGTATAAGAAATGGCGGTCTAGTAGTTCTTTTAAAGTAGCCTATTTTGTCTTGCTCATGGTAAAGCCCGTCAATCCAACTATTAATGAAAATAAAACATTGAATATTTATCTCAAATATGATATCATAAGTTATGTCTTGGCTAATCAAAGTCAGACACTTTAAATTTACAGAGGTAAGTTTCACTTTAATGGTTAACTAAGATTTAAATGTAGATATGTTAATCAATAATTAAATTAATTTTGGTTATAATTTTGCTGTACTAGATGGGGAGTTAGCGGTGCCCTGTAACTCGCAATCCGCTTTAGCGAGGTTGAATTCCATCCAGAGGCAAGCTGTCTGTGATGCAGTCTTGTGCAAGTAGTGTTGATGCATGGGTCCCAAGCAATGCAAGCCCATGAATCCCGTCAGATTCGGAAGAAAGCAGCGGTAAGTGGTCACTTTCATGTGACTTGGGGACGCCTGTGCGGAGCCAACTACACTAGCAACGGTTGTAGGCACTTGTCGAAGGATGGTGTGCAGTTTAAACATATAAATTTACAATCCCATTAATGGGGTTGTTATTTTTTTGGAGGGATATTATGCACAAGGCCTTGTATAGGGAGTATAGACCACTAGTATTTGATGATGTAATAGGTCAAGACCATATCATCAGGACTCTTAAAAATCAAATAAAAGAAAATAGTATGAGTCATGCCTACCTATTTTGTGGGACTAGGGGTACTGGTAAGACTACTACTGCCAAGATTCTATCTAGGGCAGTCAACTGTCAAACCAGCGACCAAGACCGTCCTTGTAATGAGTGTCCTAGCTGCCTGTCTATAATGGATTCGTCAAACCTAGATGTAATTGAGATAGACGCAGCATCCAACAATAGCGTAGATGATATCAGGGAATTGAGGGATACAGTCAAGTATACACCAGCTAATTCCAAGTATAAGGTATATATAATAGATGAGGTTCATATGCTATCACAGGGGGCCTTCAATGCCCTTCTAAAGACGCTAGAAGAGCCACCATCTTATGTCATATTTATACTGGCTACTACAGAGCCCAATAAGATACCGGCGACCATCCTATCTAGGTGTCAGAGGTTTGACTTTAAGAGGGTATCGGTTGGAGACCTCATGGACAGGATGAGACTAATATGCCAGAGTGAATCTATAGACATAGAGGAAGATGCCATTAGGATAATAGCCAGAAATGGCCAGGGGTCTGTCAGAGATTCCCTGAGCATACTGGACAAGTGCCTGTCATTTTCTGATTCCAAGTTGACAGCAGACCAAGTCTTGGACCTATTAGGCGGTTCTGATCCAGACCAGTTACTAAAGATGGCTAGGTCAATAATGGAGTCCGATGTATGTAGGTCAATGGAAATGATTGATGACTACTTTATGTGGGGCAAGGATTTGAGGCTCTTGGTAGAGGACATAACAGGCTTTTTCAGGTCCCTAATGATGGTCAAGATATTTGGACAGTCTACTGATATTGTAGACCTGACTCAAGACCAAACTCAGTCTATGATGGACCTGGTTAGTGGTATAGATACGGAAGAAATCATCAGAATTTTGACGATTTTATCAGACTTGGCGGACAAGATGAAGTATTCTAGCAACCAGAGGATGACCCTTGAAATATATATAATGAAGTTAGCATCACCGGCTATGGACCAGTCAGACCAAGCCCTATCAAAGAGGTTGGAAAAACTGGAAAAGTTGGTTGAAGATGGTATGATTAGTATAAAGGCTAATGTATTGCCAGGTCAGGTCGGTCAAGCCACAATGGTGCAGGGCTTGAACCAAGTCCCTCCACATCTAGGTATGGCTATGGACCAGTCGACAAATTCTTCTATAGACACTAGTGATAAATTTGATATAATAGACGATGAGGACCTAGTCCTAATCAACGAAAATTGGGACAAGTTCCTAGACAAGATGAAGGAAGACAAGAAGATGCCACTGAGGGCCTTTTTGGTACAAAAAAAGGGTATCAGCTATAAAAATGGTATCTTGTATATAATTCTGGAAGACAAGTTTGAATTTGCCCTAGAGAGGCTAGAGGAAGAGTCCAATAAGGCCTATATACAGTCTACCCTATCTAGGATATGTGGTCTAAATATTGACCTGAGGTTTATTCTGGAGGCCAATATGTCCAAGATGAATTTTGACAAGGAAGAGGCTCCAAAGGATGAAGAGAGTCCTCTTGAGTCCATGCTCAAGGATGTCTTGGGGGATACTTTAGAGATAGAGTAGTTGTAGGTTTAATATAATAAGCTAAATATAAATAAGAAAATAAATTTGAGGAGGAAATATTAATGGCTAAAAAAGGTGGATTTGGCGGAGGAATGCCAGGTGGAATGAATATGAACAACTTGTTGAAGCAGGCTCAGAAGATGCAGGCTGATATGCAAAAGGCCCAGGAAGAATTAGAGGCTAAGGAAATAGAATCTTCTGTAGGTGGTGGAGCAGTTGTAGTAAGGGTAAATGGCAAGAAGGAAGTAGTTGGTATCAACATCAAGCCTGAAGTAGTTGACCAAGACGATATAGAGATGTTGGAAGACCTAGTCATGAGTGCTGTAAACCAGGCCATGAGAGAGATAGATGAAATGCAGAAGTCTCAGATGGGCAAGCTAACAGGTGGAATGAACCTGCCTTTCTAGTTGGTTGACTTAATGTAGAAGGTGATATGACGATATGGAGAATTACAGTGAGCCAATTGATAGGCTGATAAATGAATTTTCAAAGCTGCCAGGCATAGGTAGAAAGACTGCCCAGAGGTTGGCCTTCCATGTGATAAACATGGATATAAAGGATGTGGCAGGCCTATCCAAGGCATTGGTAGACGTGAAAAATGAAATAAAGTATTGCAGTGTTTGCTGTAATATTTCAGATACAGAGGTCTGTCCTATATGCGCCAATGGTCATAGGGATTCATCTACTATTTGTGTGGTAGAGGATCCTAGGGATGTTGCAGCCATGGAGAGGACCAAGGACTATAATGGTCGCTATCATGTCCTAAATGGGGTCATATCTCCTATGGATGGCATAGGTCCAGATATGCTCAATATCAAGGAACTGATTTCGAGACTAGGAGATGGCAGTGTCCAGGAAATAATAATGGCGACAAATCCTACTATAGAGGGGGAGGCGACTGCCATGTATATTTCTAGGTTGGTCAAGCCTATGGGGATCAAGGTTACTAGGATAGCCCATGGTCTACCAGTAGGTGGTGACCTGGAGTATGCTGATGATGTGACGATTTCCAAGGCCCTAGAGGGAAGAAGAGAGATATGATGGACCTAGACCAGGAATTGGAGATAGCCCAGGCCTGTCTGGACCAGTATAGTTTGGAGCTAAAGAAGGTTGAAAATATGGCTAAGGAATATGATGAAAACAAGGCCCTTGGTCTGGTAGTAAAAAAGAGACACAACCAGACTAAGACAAAGAAATCAGGCAGGACATCTAGGTATAAGAGGGTTAATGATACCAGTGTATTTAGGAACAATGCTAGAAACTTTCAGTATGACTATGAAGAGGACTATTATGAGCCTCCTAGAAATAAATAACAATTTATGAGGCAAAAGAGAATGACCAATAAGGGGAGTTTTCAGCAAATAGGGGCCGCATAATGAGAAAATGAATCAAAAATATCAATAGGCACCAGAAGTGACTCAAATATCACTTTTGGTGCCTATTTTTTATAAGCCTATAGACCATGACCAGGCTTTTGAAATGATGCTCTTACTGATTACAACGCTGTTTTCTATCTTAGTCAAGAGGTTTTGCCTCAGGTGGATTGATTCGTAATCCACACTTGACCTGTCGAATATATCCAGGGCCAGGTCGGCTATGTTCTCAGCAGACTTTAGTTTTTTGATTGATCTGATATTGTCCTTCATCCTTTCGAGTCTTTCTGGGTTGTCAAGAAGGACCTTTATAACAGACTTAATGGAAAACTTTTTGGTAGTCCTGATGGCTACACCGCAGTTGGTCAAGAAGTCTAGGTTCTCGCCCTCTTGGCCAGGTATAAAGTATGGTATGACCATTGGGACATCCTTTAGTAGGGCTTCTGTAGTAGTCAGCCCCCCTGGCTTGGTGATAAGTATATCTACAGCAGACAAGATATCATTCATATTCTTGGTGAAGCCTATGAGCTTTATATCTATACTGGTATCGTAGTTTTCAATTTTTCTCTCTAGAGATTTTTTTAGGTGCATATTTCTGCCTGTGATGACTAGGATCTGGAAGGTCCTATCTATTTGAGATATATCTTCAAGCGTTCCCTTTATATTGCCCGCACCAAAGCTACCACCCATCAAAAGGATGGTTTTTTTGTGGGGATCCAATCCCAGTTCCCCAAGAACTTCTTCTCTAGGCCTATTTTCCATAAAGGATTTTTCTACAGGTATACCAAAAGGCATGACCTTGGACTCATCGATACCGTCTTCTATAAGGAGTTCCTTAACGTATTCATCTCCGCATATATAGTAGTCAATCTCGTCCTGTAGGTAGGCAGAGTGGGCTGTATAGTCGGTTAAAACTGATATAAGTGGTGGAAAGTTGTACATCTCCTCACTTGTCTTTGCTACAAATTCTGAGAAAGGACATTCTAGTTCGTCACCCCTAGCGCCTCTTTTCAACCTGCTAAGTGCTACCAGTGGAAATGCATGAGTTCCGATTATTAGGTCGGGTTCTTCTTCTAGTATTAGTTTTTTGAATTTCCTAGCTAGTATTAGGGCGATTGGATTGTTTTTAAATTCGTTTATAGCGAAAAACTTCTTGTCGGATAGCTTGTAGATGCGACCGTATGCTGATGGTGTATACTTAGCTGATATTTCGTAGCCATCTGATATTAGCTTGTCCATGGCTGTGCTGACCAACTTGAAGCTATCTATGATCTTACATTCTATATTATGACCCTTGTAGGTCCTTTTTTCCAATTCTTCTATAATGGCTTTTGCAGCCCTGTTGTGGCCTCCACCTGTGGAAGCGGTCATTATTAATACTTTTTTCATATTAATACCCCCTTAATTACATAAAGATTATAGACCAAAAAATGGGCCAGTGAAAGTACTTTAACGGAAATATAATATATTCTTAAGACAATCTTAATAATTCTTGACAGATTACTTAAAAGTGTTTTATAATAGTTGTGGATATGATGGTTAGATAAATATCAGACAAATTTGCTAGTAGTGTTAGATAAGTATACAGGTGGGCAGACTAGAACAGTTCTCTCCATCTTAAAGTGGCTTAAAAAGAGACTTCTGAAAAAAAGCGAAAAAATGCAAATTTTTCTTGAAAAAGCTATTGACTTTTAAGGGTAACTTTGATATTATAATACTTGTTCAAAACAGTAGTGATTGAAAAGAGCTTTGACTTAGCGAGGTCGTCATACGGCTCATTGGTCAAGTGGTTAAGACTCCGCCCTCTCACGGCGGCAACAGGGGTTCGAATCCCCTATGAGTCATAATTTTATATGCGGGTGTAGCTCAATGGTAGAGTTCTGGCCTTCCAAGCCAGCTGTG
>NZ_JRNB01000048.1 GCF_000758885.1 Peptostreptococcus sp. MV1
GTTGTAATCTCTATTTTTTATTTCAAAAACTCCATACTTATTTTACACTATCATGGACTTTTCTTTAAATATATAGCTGAAAAATATTGTCTGCCCTTCTTGTGAAGTTATTTCTAACCATGGCTACATGGGACAAGAAATCTTCATCATCAAAATACTTGGCCCCCTGAGGGCACTTCCTAATGCAGGCCTGACACTTGATACAAATACCTGGCACGTCAGAGTAATTTTCCCTGCTGATACTGTCCATTGGACAGACCCTGTAACATATGCCACACTGGTCACACTTGGACTCATCAGTCTTTGGCTTGGCCTTTAAAAACTTGGCTGGAGTCATATCCTCTTTAAGAGGCTTGTAATAAGGCTCCGGCTCATAATCATCTGGCAGGGTAATCGGTTCTAGGTCATCTTCTTTCAATTTTTCACCCAAGTCAGCTACAAAAGACCTATACTCCTCAAAGTCAGCGGTATCTGGCCTAGCCCTACCTATATCATCAGAAAAGGCGTGCCTAGCTACTAGACATCCACCTGCCAAGACAGAAAAACCTGCCCCTTGACAGACTGACCTCAACTCATTAAGGGCATCTCCAGGACTCCTGTTGCCATATACCACCAGGGGAACAGCATAGCTACCTTGTCCCTTGAGACAGACAGCTAGATCTCCAACAATCTTGTTGGGTATCCTACTGGCATAGACTGGACTGACCACAAATACTAGATCACCCTTAGAAAACTCGTGTAGGGACTTTCTAGATGCCAAATTAGTCAAGTCCATTTCTTCAAGGTCTAGTCCCATCATTTCTGCAGCCGTAAATCCTATCTTTTGGGATATCTTCTTACATCCACCAGTAGGACTAAAGTACACTGCAAAAATTCTCTCGATTGGATTTTTCAATTTTATCCCTCCTAGTCAGTTACTAGTCTAGTAAGTGGCTTACCTGCTAGTAAATGATAGTGGATATGTGGAACTTCCTGACCACCATCCTTACCACAATTATTTATAATCCTATATCCATTTTCAGCAAAACCTTCCTGCTTGGCTATCTTCCTAATAGCCCTGTGCATATCTGCAATTATATCCATTTCATCCATAGGTATATCTTCTAGGCTAGCATAGTGCTTTTTTGGAACAACCAAAATATGCACTGGTGTAACTGGGTTCATGTCCTTAAATGCTGCCACCTTGTCATCTTCATAGACCATATTAGTTGGTATTTCACCATTTGCTAACTTACAAAAAATGCAATCCATTTCCTTACCTCCACATCTTACTAATAATTCAACCTTACTGCTGTTCCTGAGCAAGTCACCATCAGCATGCCATTATCAGCACCCAAAACCTCATAGTCCATCTTTACTCCTACTACTGCATCAGCCCCCATAGCCTGGGCCCTAGTTTCTAGTTCTCTCAGAGCATTTTCCCTAGCAGTCATCAACTCTTCTTCATAGCCCTGGCTTCTTCCACCAAAGATATTCCTTAGACCTGCACCAATATCCTTGAATATATTGATACCTGTGATTACCTCGCCGAAAACTATACCCAAGTATGCTTCAACATTTCTACCTTCTACACTTCCAGTCGTTGTAATTATCATACAAACACCCTCCTTAAATTAATTATACTCAATTAAATATATTGTAATCCATTAAATATATTACTCTCCTAGGCCAAGACTCCTATACAATAGTCATCACATACTTCAACTATCCTTACTGGCAATATCTTTCCTCTTATATCCCTATCTGCCTTCACTTTTATCCTGATATAGTTGTCAGTCAGGCCTTCATAGTAGCCCTCCTTGTCAACTTCCTCAAAAAGTACCTTGAGGTCGACATCCTTGAACTGGTCAGCAAAGTATTTGAAATTCTTTGTCGATAGGGCAAGCAATGAATCACTCCTCATCTGCTTCATCTGAGGGTCAACCTGACCATCCATGCTGGCTGCAGGCGTTCCCTTCCTAGGCGAATACTTAAAAACGTGCATATGCATCAGTTTTAAGTCTTTTAGGTAGGCAAGAGTCTGAGAAAATTCCTCATTTGTCTCACCTGGGAAACCTACTATTACATCTGTCGTCAAGGATACTCCTGGTATTTTTGCCCTTAACTTGTCAACTGTATTCTTATATTCTCCTGTAGTATACCTCCTATTCATCCTCTTTAGGGTAGCATCACAGCCACTCTGAAGTGATAGATGGTAGTGGGGAACTAACTTGTCTATCTTGCTAATCTGGTCTATAAAGTCTTCTGTAAATAGGACTGGCTCAACTGAACTCAACCTGATCCTCTCTATTCCTTCTATATCATTTACGTCTTTTATGATAGTCAATATGTCGATATCTTCAGTTAGGTCCCTACCATAAGAGGCTACATGTATACCGGTTAAAACTACCTCCTTGTAGCCATTGGCAGCCAGATTTTCTATTTCTTCTATGATGCCTTGCCTGTCCCTAGACCTGATCCTTCCCCTAGCATAGGGAATGATACAGTAGCTACAATACCTATCACAGCCGTCCTGTATCTTTATAAAGGCCCTTGTCTTGCCATTTGTCTGGCTAATTTCTATCTCTTCAAATTTCCTGACCTTCATTATGTCGTCAACTGTGCTGACCTTGGAATTAGAATCTATCTTTTCAACCTTGTCTACAATAGTCCTCCTGTCATTGGTCCCCATTACCAGGTTGACATCGTCTATATCCAGAATTTCTTCTGGTGAAACCTGTGAATAGCAACCTACAACAGCTATTATAGAGTCTGGATTTTTCTTTTTTACACGCCTAATATACTGTCTAGACTTCCTGTCAGACATATGGGTAACTGTACAGGTGTTGATTACATATACATCTGCAAAGTCCTCACTGCCTACATTTTCATAACCATTTTTCTCAAACATTTCAAGCATTGCTTCGGTCTCATACTGGTTGACCTTACAGCCTAATGTATAAAATGCCACTTTTTTCAAATTATATTCCTCCTATATCGCCCAGCTCATACAAGGTAATTGCTGTGGCCACAATGGATGCTGTCTCCGTCCTAAATATCCTAGGTCCCATGGTTACAGAAGCTATGCCAGCCTCCTTTACCTCTGCGTTTTCTTCCTCAGAAAAACCACCTTCAGGCCCTATAAAAATACCTAGGTTGACCACATCCTTGTCCCTTACTATATTCTTTACCTGGTTATCCTGCAAGGCTTCCTTGATACCCAGGCTCTTCTCTGCCTCATAGGGACAGATATTTATATCATTTTTTGCCATATCCTCAAGTGCCTCCTTAAAGGACATTAGGCCTCTTAGCTTGGGTAGTATCCCCCTCTTTGACTGTTTGGCAGCCTCATAAATTATCCTTTCCCAGCGGTCAAACTTCTTGTCAGCCTTAGCTTCCTTGATATTTACAACCGACCTCTTGGTATTTACTAGAATAATCTCGGCTACACCAGCCTCTGTCAGCTTTTGCAGTATTATCTCCATCTTGCTTGATTTTGGTAGGCCTTGGTAAAGCTTGACCCTGACCTTGGATTCCCTGTTTACATCCACTTCCTCCAAGATAGATAGGTCAATCCTAACCTTGTCCATTGACTCAATCTGACATATATACTCCTTATTATTGGAATCACATACCTCAATCTTGTCACCCTGGCCATACCTCAATACCTTGCTAATATGCTTGACATCATCGCCCCCTATATAGAGGCTCCTATTATTCAAGTCGATCTGACTTGGTTCAACAAAAAACCTATCCATAGTTTCTCCTACTTAGCAACTACACAGGCCCATTCGCCCTTCTTCTCAACATTGACTATTTCAAATCCATTTTCTTCAAGACTGGCAACGACCTCGTCTACCTTGGCCAAGATGATACCAGATGATATAAAGATACCGTCCTCTTTTAAGAAATCTTTGACGTCCTTGGCTAGAATCATAATTATATCGGCTATAATATTAGCTACAACTATATCAGCCTTCCTGTCCTTGTCCATATCATCTGCAAGGTTACCTTCCATGGCTACCATGGCATGACCTAGCCCATTTTTTTCTATATTTTCCTTGGCTACCTTGACAGCCACAGCATCTATATCTATACCTACTACGTCCTTGGCACCCAGCTTGGCAGCAGTGATACCAAGTATACCACTACCACAGCCTATATCAAATACAGTAGAATCTTTTCCCACATACTTTTCTAGGTTGGCTATACACATACTTGTAGTCTCGTGACTGCCTGTACCAAAGGCCATACCTGGGTCCATCCTGATAACTATATCATGGCCAAGGGCTTCATAATCCTCCCATTCTGGCTTGATAACTATATTCTTGCCTATCCTGCTAGGCTTGTAGTATTGCTTCCAATTGTTGGCCCAGTCCTCTTCCTTGACAGAGTCTGTATATACCTTGCCTTCACCTATATCTATACCGTAGTCAGTTAATTTTTTTACTTCCTCACTAATTGTCTTGATAAAACCTTCTACATCCTTTTCTTCGGAAATATAAGTCTTGATTCTGACAGAGTCATCTCCATCAGCCCTCTGAAATAGTTCTTCCTCGGCATAGTCCCAGTCGTATTCATGGGCCTTTTGAAAGAAAAAGTCCTTTGGATCATCTATCATGGCACCCTGGGCACCATGCTCGTATAATATATTTGTAATGGCCTCAACAGCCTCAGTTGTAGTCTTTACAGTTACTTCTATCCATGTATCACTCATCTTAAACCTCCTCATATCTTTACCTTTTTATTATATCATTTTTTTGTCTCAATTAAAAGGAAATCACCCTCTTCAAAATTTTTACAATAAAAAAGGAAAGGTTCAACATTTGTTTGCCTAAGCTTAAAATGTTAACCTTTCCTCTAGGGCCCCCAATTAAGTAACCCCTACTATTCAAATATTATTATGTCCAATTATAGAACTACTAATACTTCTACTTCTACTCTTGCTCCCTTTGGCAATTCAGCTACTGCTACGCAAGATCTAGCTGGCTTGTGGTCACCAAAGAAGTCTGCATATACTTCGTTTACTGGACCGAAATCAGCCATATCAACTATATATACTGTAGTCTTTACTACGTTTGTTACGTCAGCCCCTATTTCATCTAAAACAGCCTTTACGTTCTTTAGTGACTGAGCTGCCTGAGCCTTTATATCTCCTTCTACTAGTAGACCAGTCTCTGGCACTAGTGGCACCTGACCTGAGCAGTATACTACATTTCCTACCTTTATAGCCTGTGAATATGGTCCAACTGCTGCTGGAGCCTTATCTGTGAATATCACTTCTCCCATTTCTTTACCTCCACTTTCTTTTTAGCTTAACTTTTTTCTTTTTACCTTATTTTTAAACTTAAACCGCCTATAATTATACATTAATCATAGGTTTTTTTCAATATTTTTTATGCCTTGCTAGGATTATTAAAAATATATATTATCAAACTTTGCATAAACTCAGTCTTTATATAAACTCAGCCTTTTACAAATCCATCCTTATATAAATTCTACCTTTATTCCATTTTCTACAAAGGCAGACTTCATTGAATTTATCTGATCAAAGTCAACTGTTTCTATAGTTACTTCTACTGTCTGCTTCTTTATATATCTACCTGTAGCTAGCTTGTCCTGGTTGATTGTAAGGACATTACCACCATTCTTTGCTATGATTGTAACTAGTGTAGATAGGGCACCTGGCACGTCTGGCAATTCAGCAACTATACTGATTCTTCTACCCTGTCTCTTAAGTGCAACTGACATTATCCTGTAAAGTGTATTGATGTCTACATTACCACCTGATACTACGCATACTACTCTTTCACCTGCTGCTGGCTTGTACTTTTCAGATAGAAGGGCTGCTGTAGAAACTGCACCTGCACCTTCACTTACTAGCTTCTGATTTTCCATCATAAATAGGATAGCTTCAGCTATTTCTTCTTCTGTAACAGTGATTATATCATCTACATACTTAGATATTATATCGAATGTAAGGCTACCTGGAGTCTTAACTGCTATACCGTCAGCAATTGTGATGTCATTGAAGGCAGATGTTATCTTGCCATTTTCAAAAGACTTCTTCATTGAAGGTATATTACAAGTCTGCACACCTATTACCTTTATATTTGGATTTAATTCCTTTAGGGCAGTCGCTATACCAGCGATTATTCCACCACCACCGATTGGAACTAAAACTGTATCTACATTTCCATCTAACTGTTCAAATATTTCTAGACCTATTGTTCCCTGACCTGCTATTACATGCTTGTCATCAAAAGGATGTAGGAATGTTGCTCCAGTCTGAGCCTGTAATTCTACAGCTTTTGCATAGGCGTCATCATATACTGTTCCGTTTAAAACTACTTCCGCTCCGTAACTCTTAGTTGCAGCCACCTTTGATATTGGTGCATTGGCAGGCATGCATATAGTTGCCTTGATACCAGCATTTCTAGCACCTAGGGCTACACCCTGGGCATGGTTACCTGCACTTGATGCTATTACTCCACAAGCCTTTTCTTCATCAGTTAGGTGGGCTATCTTGTTGCAAGCACCCCTAATCTTGAATGATCCTGTCCTTTGTAAATTTTCACACTTATAGAAAACCTGTGCTCCTGTTTTTTCTGACAATCTTACATTTTCTAGTAGGTCAGTTCTCAAAACCACATCTTCAATTATACTTCTTGCTTCTTTTACATCTTCTAATGTTACTCTTTCCATCTTAATACTCCTTTTATTTTAGAGAGTTCTACAAACACCCTCCTTATTTTATAGTAACCAAAAAAAGTCCTACAGTTAGGATAATACTACTATAGGACTAAAATTTCAACACTTATTTTTAACTTTTTATATTTTTTTAACAAGCTTGCAAGTTATTTATTTTTTCTTGCTTATTGACCTAATAGTTGCCTGCTTTTTAGTGATTCTCTTGCTACTAGGTTCTCTCTTATCCTTTGGCTTTGCCTGCTCATGGCCAGGAAAAACAATTTTTGGATTTTCGTTATTTTTCTTATAAATAGTAAATTTGCTACCTATGGCCTGGACAAATTCAGCCCTTATGTCAGCACATATTGCATTAGCCGCTTCCTTGGCATCTATACCAGCATTGTCTAGTATTGTCACCTTTACTAGCTCTCTAGCCCTTAGCTGGTCTTCTAGCTGGTCCAAAAATTCATGTGTGATGCCCTCCTTACCAATCTGGTTGGTAGGTTTTATAGTATTGGCCAATGCCCTTAGATAGGCCCTCTTCTTGCCATTTAACATTTAGCTTCCTCCTTTTTAATATTAAGTCTAAAACCTAGTTATAGAATTCAAATTCTAATTCGTAAATCTTGACAGTATCTCCGTCTTCTATTCCTGCTTCTCTTAGCATATCAAAGACACCCTTACTTTCCATCTGAGCCTGGAAGAATTGTAGTGATTCCATATCATCAAAGTTTACTGAGTACATAATCCTTCTCAATTCCTTACCAGTAACTACGTAGATACCTTCTTCATCCACTTCAATCTTCAAGCCTTCTTCATCATCTGTATCAAGCTCTGGCCTATACATCTCTTCCTGACTAACTAGCTCTACTTCCTCTACTTCATTTAGGAGCTGGCTGACCCTATCGATTACCTGGTCTACACCATCCCTAGTTGCCGCTGACATCTTGAATACTTCATAGCCCTTGTCTTCCATGGCCTTTTTGAAGTTTTCATATATAGACTCATCAAATAAAAGGTCTGACTTATTTGCAACCACTAGCTGTGGTCTTGTAGCCAACTTTTCATTGTAAAGCCTCAATTCTTCATTTATCTTTTCAAAGTCATCGATAGGGTCTCTGCCCTCGATACCTGAAATATCTACAATATGAACTAAGACCTTAGTCCTCTCTACGTGCCTCAAGAAGTCATGACCAAGTCCAACTCCGTCTGCAGCGCCTTCAATGATACCTGGTATGTCTGCTATTACAAAGGACTCTCCATGACGTGTCTGTACTACACCTAGGTTTGGAGTAAGGGTCGTAAAGTGGTAGTTGGCTATCTTTGGCTTGGCTGATGTCACAACTGATAGGAAGGTAGACTTACCTACATTAGGGAAGCCCAACAATCCCACATCGGCTATCATCTTCAACTCTAGAGTAATCCATCTTTCCTGACCATCTGTACCCGATTTAGCGAAGGCTGGAGCCTGCCTTACCGCATTGGCAAAGTGCTGGTTACCCTTACCACCGTAGCCACCTCTAGCGACTACGGCCTGGTCTCCTGCCTTTTTAAGGTCAGCTATAATCAAGCCTGTCTTTTCGTCCCTGATGATAGTTCCTTCTGGTACGCTCAAAATTAGGTCTTCACCATTTTTTCCTGCTCGTCTCTTCTTGGATCCGTCTTCACCATGCTGGGCCGAATACTTCTTCTTATATTTAAAATCCATCAAGGTCCTTAGTCCAGTATCAGCTACCATGATAATGCTGGCACCTCTACCGCCATCACCACCATCTGGTCCACCAGCTGGTACGTATTTTTCCCTTCTAAAGGATACTGAACCGTTGCCGCCGTTACCTGCCTTGACAAATATTCTAGCCTTGTCTATAAACATTGTTACACCTCCTTCTTTTTCAAAAAATGGGCTATCGAAATTCGATAGCCCATCAACTGTATTATTCAGCGATTTCTACTGGATATATACTTACTTTCTTTCTCTTCTTGTCTAATCTTTCGAACTTAACTTTTCCATCAACAAGTGCGAATAGAGTATCATCTCCACCCTTTCCAACATTTGTTCCAGGATGAATCTTAGTTCCTCTCTGTCTAACTATGATAGAACCAGCAGTTACTGTCTGACCATCGAATCTCTTAACACCAAGTCTCTTAGAAATCGAATCTCTACCATTCTTAGAAGAACCAACTCCCTTCTTAGATGCAAGAAGCTGTAAATTCATTTTTAACATCTGGAGTCACCCCCTACTTTTCATATATTTTTATGTTTTTTGGATATTCTCTACTTATCTCTTCCAAGGTACGTTTTAGGTGGTTTAACAAGAGCTGGGATTTTTCCATATCATCATCCTTGACGACAGCTGATATAAAACCCTCCATGGCATCCTGGACCTCAAAACCTACACCTTGTAGCTCTTCAAGTGAATTGATAACCCCGACTGCATTAGACGTGGCAGACGCACAAACTATATCGTATCCAAATTCGCCATAATTTGCGTGACCCTTCAATTCAAAGCCCTTAATTTTAAATTCGTCATTATAATAAAATGTTACTTTAATCATGATGACTATGCGTTGATCTTTTCAACTACAATCTTAGTATATAGCTGACGATGACCGTTCTTTCTTCTGTAGTCTTTCTTTGGCTTGTACTTATAAACGATTATTTTCTTAGCCTTACCCTGTTCTACGACCTTAGCCTGAACAGATGCACCTTCAACTACAGGAGTACCTAACTTAAGTTCACCCTTGTTTACTGCTAATACTTCATCTAAAGTAACAACATCACCTTCGTTAGCCTCTAGCTTTTCCACGAATAGAACATCACCTTCAGAAACCTTATACTGCTTTCCTCCAGTCTTAACTATAGCGTACATGTATACACCTCCTTGTTCTCAAACTCGCCGGATCAGGTACCTACTCAAAAGTAGAATTTTTTGCCAAGCACTGCTAATGCGTGCAGCCACCTTTACCGTGCGGCAATTACTCATACAGTATACTAAATAAAATCTTTAATGTCAAGAAGTTTTTTCTATTTTTCTCTTTGGCAATTCTATCTGGGCCAATACTATGGCAATTACCATTACTAGACATCCCAGCATTTCCTTTGGAACCAATCTTTCACCCAAGATTAAAATTCCGGCAACAAGGGAGAATATGGCTTCCGTACTCATGATAAGTGACGCTATCGTCGGCGATATACTCTTCTGGCCAACAACCTGTAGGGTAAAGCCTACTCCACTTGATAGGATACCTGTGTAAAGTATGGCCACACCAGCTGCCTTGACTGCTTCTATAGTCACAGTTTCCTTAAATAGGACCACTATCAAGGACAAGATACCACAAGTTATAAACTGGGTCATATTCATCTTGATTGAGTCAACCTTAGGGGCAAATATATCTACCAACACTATCTGGAAACCAAATAATATGGCTGATATAAATACCAAAAAGTCACCCTTCTCTATTACAAAACCTTCCTTAATAGATATCAAGTATAGACCAACTGCAGCAATTAAAACACATATCCAGGTTTTTATAGAAGGTCTCCTGCCATAGAATACTCCCATTAAAGGCACTAGGACTATATACATAGTAGTTATAAATCCTGCCTTAGATGCACTTGTACTCACCATACCAACCTGTTGGAAACTCATTGCCAGGAATAGGGATACTCCAGCAAGTGTTCCTCCTACCAATAGGTTTTTTGTCACTAGCTTTGGCTTGAAGTTGGCTTCCTTGTAGTGTCTTGCATTCTTGTACCTAAAAAATAAACTAACCAATAAGAGGAAACTTGTACTCAACAAACATCTAAAGAAGTTGAAGGCAAAGGGTCCTATGTGCTCCATACCCGTCCTTTGGAATATGAAGGCCAAACCCCAAATGATAGCTGTTATGGTCAATAAAATTATCCCCTTAGTTTCTTTTCTCTTTTTTTCATTCATTTCTAACCTCTACTTTATAACTATATTCACTAGCTTAGAAGGTATAGCTATCACCTTGACTACATTCTTTCCTTCTATAAATTCTTTTATCTTTTCGTCATTTAGGGCTAGGTCCTTCATGGCGTCTTGGTCTATGCCTACTGGGGCATTAATCTTATTTCTAACCTTACCATTTACCTGTACGATTATCTCGACTTCATCCAACTGGATAGCTGATTCATCGTAGTCTGGCCACCCTATATCAAATATGCTGGCTTCCTTGCCTATCATAGCCCACAATTCTTCACCTAGATGTGGAGCAAATGGAGCAAGTATTACTACTACAACCTCTATAGCCTCCTTGATAACAGCATCATTTCTATCATCCAATTCCTTGTACTTGTAAAGGTCGTTTATTAGTTCCATTAGGGCTGCTATAGCAGTATTGAAACCAAACTTGTCACTTAGGTCTTCTGTAACCTTCTTCAAGGTGTTGTTAGTCTTGGCCCTCATATCCTTGTCAGCCTTAGTCAACTCACCAAATTCAGCATCTGTTTTTGTAATCTCTGCCAATTCATCAACCAACCTGTATACCCTGTTCAAGAACTTGAAGCAACCTTCAACCCCCTGTTCAGACCATTCTAGGTCTCTTTCTGGTGGGGCAGCAAATAGGATAAATAGTCTAGCTGTATCAGCACCATATTTTTCAATCAAGTCAACTGGTGATACAGTGTTGCCCTTGGACTTGGACATCTTTGCCCCATCCATCAATACCATACCCTGAGTTAATAGGTTCTTGAAAGGTTCATCATGGCTAGTCCAGCCTAGCTTCTTGAAGGCCTTAGTAAACCATCTCGCATACAATAGATGAAGGATAGCGTGCTCTACTCCACCTATGTACTGGTCAACTGGTAGCCAGTTATTTACCACATCAGTGTCGAATGGCATATCAGTATTCTGCTTGTCTGTATACCTCATATAGTACCATGAAGAGTCTACAAATGTGTCCATTGTATCTATCTCTCTTCTAGCTGGCTTGCCACACTTAGGGCAAGTGCACTGGCTAAAAGTCTTTGAGCTTGCTAGAGGAGACTCTCCCTTTCCAGTAAATTCTACGTCTGTAGGAAGTAGGACTGGTAGGTCCTTCTCATCTACTGGAACAATACCACAATCATCACAGTATACAACTGGAATAGGACATCCCCAGTACCTCTGTCTAGAGATTAGCCAGTCTCTTAGTCTATAGTTAGTCTTCTTGTTACCCCTACCCATAGCTTCTAGCTTTTCAACTATCTTATCAAAGGCTTCATTCTTGTCCATACCATCGAATTCGCCTGAGTTTATCATCTTGTCGTCTTCATCTATTACAGGTATTATCTCTAGTCCAAACTTCTTGGCAAAGTCATTATCCCTATCATCATGGGCAGCAACACCCATTACAGCACCTGTTCCGTAGTCAGCTAATACATAGTTGGCTATCCATATAGGCATCTTCTTGCCAGTAAGTGGGTTGATCACGTACTTACCTATAAACTTACCTTCCTTTTCTAGGTCAGCAGCTTCTCTCTCTATTTGAGTCATTGTGTGCATCTTGGCCAAGAATTCATCCAAAACTGGCTCGTATTCTGTACCAGCAACTAAGTCTCTGGCCAACTGGGCTTCTGGGGCAACTACCATAAATGTAGACCCAAATATTGTATCTGGCCTAGTTGTATAGACCATTATTTCCTGGTCACTTCCATCTATCTTGAATGTCACATTGGCACCATAGCTCTTACCTATCCAGTTTTTCTGCATCAACCTTACCTTTTCTGGCCATCCATCTAACTTGTCTAGGTCAGCCAAGAGCTCTTCTGAAAATTCAGTAGTCTTGAAGTACCACTGCTCTAACTCTTTCTTCTCAACAAGGCTACCGCATCTTTCACATTCTCCCTGAACTACCTGCTCATTGGCCAATACTGTCTCACATGAAGGACACCAGTTTACATATGACTTTTTCTTGTAGGCCAAACCAGCCTTCAAAAATTCTAAGAATATCTTCTGAGTCCATCTATAGTATTCAGGAGTCGAAGTCGCTACTTCCTTGTCCCAATCATAGCTAAGACCCAACATACTCAACTGTTCTTTCATTTCTTCTATGTTTGACATAGTCCATGGATGTGGATGGATATTATTCTTTATAGCTGCATTTTCAGCTGGTAGACCAAATGAGTCCCAACCCATTGGATGTAATACGTTATATCCTTCCATCTTCTTGAACCTCGCTACCACGTCACCTATCGAATAATTCCTAACGTGACCCATATGTATCTTGCCTGATGGATATGGAAACATCTCCAAGCAATAGTACTTCGGCTTTGACGTGTCTCTTGTATCCATCTTGTACTGGCCCTTTTCATCCCAGACCTTCTGCCATTTCTTTTCTATACTTTTAAAATCGTATACGCTCATACTTACCTCCTACACAAATATAAATTTTCTAATAATAAACAAGAAAAAAGCCCCTAAACTAAATGTTTAGGGACGATGATATTCTCGCGGTACCACCCTAATTTCCAAATAATATTTGGACTCTCGATGTCGTTAAACCAACTACGGTTATATAGCTTGACCGGCAAGTTCAAAGTTCACCATTACCAACTTCCACCCTACGTTGGTTCTCTGAGAATAGTTAGCCCCTACTACTCCGCCTATATTTATATATTAAATTTTGCTTTCTGACTAACAAATTTAACCAAAAAACTTATGACTTATATTAACATAAAGCCCTTGCCTTGTCAATATTTAAAAGATAAACAAGTAGTCTTTATATTAGAAAAGTCAAACTATCAAATATGTTCTTAAAGTTCTTATCCTCAGTATTGAATTATAAGGACTCAGGATCTACATAAGGAGCATCCTTCCACAACTTTTCTAGGTTGTAAAAGCCCCTGTTTTCTTCGTCGAATACGTGCACCATTACATCACCGTAATCTAGCAAGATCCAGCTCTGTGTATCTCTACCTTCCTTGCCCCTAGGCTCCATATCCAATTCTGTCATAGCATCTTCGACACTGTCAGCTATTGCCTTTACCTGTCTAGAAGATGATGCTGATGTTATTACAAAGTAATCACATAGACTTGACACCTTACCTATATTCAATATTGCTATATCCTGACCCAACTTGTCGTCTATAGCATCGTATATTGTTTTTACCATATTTTCTACTGTTATCATTATTTTCTCCTCTAATACCTTTCTCCTATTTACCCTTGACCTTGGCCAAGTAATAATTCCTAGCCTCTATAGTCCTTAAATGTAGCGGAGCCTTCTTTCTCATTACCGACATAATAGCATTTTCTAGTGCCATCAAGACCGCCCTATCCAAGTCACCACTTAAGGCCACCTCTCTTAGGTCATCAACACCAGGATAATCCCTACCTATTTCTATCACGTCTGCTACATATATGATTTCTTCTAACGTATTCATGGCTGGTTTTGCTGTAGTATGATACCTGATAGCACTTAGTATGTTTTCATCATCTATACCAAACTCATATTTAGCTATATATGATCCCAATATGCTGTGAGACAAGGCTGTACTCTTCTTTTCCATATCGTCTAATTTTATATTATACTTATCACAGTATGATCCTACATCTGCCAACTTTACATACTTGGCTGTATCGTGTAAAATCCCAGCAATTTCAGCTTTTTCTGAATCACAACCCATCAACTCTGCCAGCCTTACTGCTGCCCTGGCCACATTCAAAGAATGGGTCCATCTTTTTTCCGGTAGATAATCCTTTAACTTTTCTATCATATCTGATTTTTCCATCTACCTAATAACACCTCCATACAAATTGTGTACATATATATATTCCTCTACCCTGCTAGGTACCAGATACTTTATACTCTTACCATTTTTCAATAGGCTCCTGATATAGGTTGAAGATATCTCCAAAGAAGGAACGTATACCATATCTATATCGGCCCCATACATGTTCCTAAATGTTTCTACATTTTCCTGAGTTTCTAAAAGGTTTATACCTGGCCTAATAGCTGCTACAAACTTGGCTAGTTTAAAGTTTTCCTGGAAGTCCTTCCAAGACTCCATCTGGTTTATAGCATCTGAACCAGTTATAAAATACAATTCTTCATTTGGATAAGTCTCACTAATATGCCTTAGTGTATCTATTGTGTAGTCCCTTTCCTTGTCCGACAATATCTCGTAGTCAGAAACCAGAAAGTCATCATTCTTTAGGGTTGACAGGATAACCATGTCAAAACGCTTGAACTTATTCAAGACCCCCTTCTTATGAGGTGGGTCACCTGTAGGTATAAATATTACCTTGTCTAGATCATACTTGTCCCTAATAAACTCAGCTGTAGCTAGGTGTGCATTATGGATTGGGTTAAAGGTTCCTCCCATTATACCCACCTTGAGCTTGACTCCCTTACTTAACCTCATAGATTCTAATTTTTCTATATTTCTTTTTCTAGACAGTTTGAGTCTGTCCTGTAATTCCAACATTATTCTATTCCCTTCAAAATCATGATAATTCAATTTTATCACAGGCTGAATAATAAGTCTATTTGATTTTTACCTTCTGTCATTCATATACAGGCTGATAATGCTGTATATAGCGAGTAAAATGCTAACAATCAATATAATAATACTCTTCATTTTGACCTTCTCCAAAAAATATTGCCATCACTCATCCAATACTCGGCGTATGGCTGAATTTATAGTGTCATATCCAAAGCCCTTATATGATAGGTGCTGGTATAGCTTGGTCCTGACCACTCTTTTGTCGTCTGACTTTATCTTGGCCAGCCTTTTTTCTGCCAGGTATACGGCATTTTCTAACTCTTCATCACCGTCTATATTGGATATGGTTCTTTCAATCATATCCCTATCTATGCCCTTCATATATAGGTCTTGTTTTATCCTATTTTTTCCAAGTCTCTTGAATCTGAGAGAATTGTTTGCAATCCTTCCTGCAAACCTGTCATCATCTACAAAAGAATATTCCTTCAAAAAGTCCATGACCATATCTATTATCTCATGGTCAAATTCATCTTGCAGCTTTTCTTTAACCTTTTTTTCTGACTTTTCTACCCTGGAGATGTAGTTTAGGGCCTTATTCTTGGCCTTTTCATAATCATCAGCCTTTATTATTTGAGTCAATTTTTCTTGGTCAATTTCAGAATTCACACTGATATTATACTTGTAGACCATTTCTGCATACATTGACATCAGGTAGGTCCCATCAACATATAGGTTGACCCTATCCTTGTTCTTTTTTTGAAATTCAATTGATGTAACCCTAGCCAAAATACCACATCCTTCCGTATAGATTATACCATAAAAGTATATTTATATTTTATATTGATAGATTTTGTATTCAATTGTAACTTATTTTGCCTAATTTATGCTAAAATTGATATTAAGTTTATTAAATTTTTAGTCTCGATATTAAGTTTGTAATTATATTAAATTTATAACATAGAGATTGAATTGAAATATTTTATTAGGAGTAAAGATGATAAATACAATATTAGTCGGTCTCGGTGGTGGTCTCGGAGCCCTTGCTCGATATACTTCCGGCGCCTATATAGAGAAAAAAACTAAATCAAAAATCCCCCTTGGCACCCTTTTTGTAAATGTTTTGGGTTCATTTTTACTGGGCTATCTATCCGTCCATTTACATAATAGGGGGCTACTATTATTCCTAGGCACTGGTTTTTTAGGTGGCTTCACTACCTTTTCAACATTTATGTTGGAAAATCTGAACCTGGTATTGGATGGCAACAAATCTATCAGCTACATATATGTCGGACTTAGCCTAGTCTTATCAATTTGTGCCTGCTTTGTGGGGGTGCTAGTATGAAAAAATTAGATAAGAAAATCGACAGGGCAATTCCTTTTGTATTTGTAGGCGGTATCCTGGGTTCAATTTTACGATATGGAATATTTACTAGTCTTGATGTGATTAGGAATAATAGGGCAATTATGGAAG
Organism: Peptostreptococcus sp. MV1; assembly: GCF_000758885.1. GTDB lineage: Bacteria > Bacillota > Clostridia > Peptostreptococcales > Peptostreptococcaceae > Peptostreptococcus. The sequence continues at coordinate 16,590 of NZ_JRNB01000048.1, forward strand.
GAGAAAAAGGATACAGCAACTTGATCGACCTAATATACTACCTGCCCCTAGCTAGTATTTTTGTGAATCTAATCGGTTCCTTTATCCTAGCTTTTATTGCTCGCTGCCTGCTGGGCAGAATTAAACCCAATACCTACAAGCTACTTGCTACAGGCTTGATTGGCAGTTTTACTACCTTTTCGACCTTTAGTAGGGACTTCTGTCAACTAGCTTTAGATGGTCACACCATACTAGCCCTTATATACGCTTTTATTTCTATGGCAGGTGGCATCTCCATGGCCATGCTGGGAAATATATTAGGAAAGAAGGTGAATAAATGCTAAATCTTACAATGATAGGCACAGGAGGTAACGTCCCAACTCCCAATAGGTTTTGTTCCTCTGCCTTTATAAATTACAAGGGAAGAAAAATTTTGATAGACTGTGGTGAGGGATCTCAAATTTCTATGAAGAAAATAGGATGTGGATTCAAAGATATAGATTTGATATTAATTACCCACCTACATGGGGACCATATTAACGGTCTTTTGGGCCTACTAGCCACTATGGGTAATTCTGAAAAAAGGAGCCCCTTATATATAGTAGGACCTAGGGGGATCAAGAGGGCTATTTCAGCCATGATGGTCTTGTGGGAAGGCCTACCCTATAGGCTAGTAGTCATAGAAAAACCAGCTGGTAGCTTTTCTATAAATGCCCCCATCCTCAAGGAAGTAGAGATTTCAAGCCTTGACCTAGACCATTCAACTGAGTGCCTAGGCTATAGCCTTTACTTTAAAAGAAATCGTGAATTCGAACCAAAAAAGGCCCTGGAAAACCAGGTCCCAAAGCGTCTTTGGAGGCACCTACAAGCAGGCCAAACCTTCCATATAGATGATTTGACCTATATACCTGATATGGTCCTTGGCAAGCCTAGATCTGGCATAAAATTTTCATATATTACGGATACCAGACCTATAAACTCCATAATCCCCTTTATCCAGTCCAGCAACCTCTTCATATGTGAGGCAATGTACGGAGATGACCTGGATATAGGCAAGGCAGTCAAAAACAAGCACATGACCTTTAGAGAAGCTGCTAACCTAGCCTGCAAGGGCCAGGTAGACCAACTCCTTCTAACACATTTTTCACCATCACTGGACAGGCCTGATGATTATATTGAAAATGCAAGATCTATTTTCAAAAATACCAAACTAGCCTATGATGGCATCAACCTAAGTATTGGGTACCCTGAATAGGGTTACCCCATACTTGTCTTCTATCATTTCTAGAACATCTTTTTTCTTATCAAGCAAGAGCCTATACTTACTATCGTCCATATCTATTGTAAGCCTCGGCTTATCCTTCCCTGAGCTAATGGCATCGTGGAATATTGAGTGTATGACCCTTTCCTCTATCATATCCACCAACCTATTTGCCGAATAGTAGTCTCTAGACTCCGGATTGTAGTAGTAGGATTCAAAGGCGTCCTGACTCCTCCTCCTAGATATTTCTAAAAGACCTAATCTAGTAAAACCGTGAACCTTAGTGTTTTTACCATCCGCATCAAGGGCCTTGTTCATCCTAGAAATTAGGTCTTCCCTATCCTTGTCTGACTTCATATCTATAAAGTCGACTATAATTATTCCAGACAGGTCCCTCATCAGTATTTGCCTGCCTATTTCGTCTGCCAACCCCATATTGACATCAAGGACTGTGTTGGCATAATTGGCAGAACTAGTGTACCTTCCAGAATTTACATCTATTACCGTCATAGCCTCTGTCTTGTCTATAACGATATATGATCCGTTCTTCAACCAAACCTTGTTTGACAAATAGGCATTTAACTTGGCATTTATCCCATTGTTAGCGAAGGTAGCTGGATTTTTTTCCCTTATCAATCTTTCTAGGTAGGTCCTATCCAAAGACTTGACTAGGTCTCTCACATATAAATCACCTAAGGAGCTAAACTCTCCCTTGTCCATAGATTCCGGATAAACTATAGCTTCTAACTGGTCATCCAGGTTATTCTCAATAAGGCTTTCGATTTGACCCTTTGCCCTCTTAACAAGACTAGGCTTCAAGCTGGAATTAAATTCTTCAACGAGCTCTTCATACTGGTCCCTGAGGCTATCAAAATCCCTCTTCAAATCGTCTATACCTGCAAGCTTGGCCTCTGTCCTGACAATCAGCCCACAAGGTCCCTGACCCATTTCAAGAGATTTTATCTTATTTTTTAGGTCGGCTACTTCATCCTTGGTCAACTTGTTTGAATAGCTAATCCTGTCATTGGAAGGTATATAGACCATATACCGTCCCTGAAGGCTGACCTCTCTTGTCAGACTATCCCTCTTGTCACCCTTGCCAGACTTTGATACCTGGACCAATATTATATCTCCAACTGCTAGCTTTTGACCTTTTTTTATCTTCATATAGGCAGGTTTACCCTGGCCTATATCTACAAAGCAGGCCTCCATACCCTTTACTAGCTTGTGGACACGACCCCTGTAAATATTTCTCACTAGGTCTTGATTGAATTTTTCTTCTATAATCAATTTTGTCAACTTATTGTCTTCTAAAAGAGCTAGCTTTCTGGAGTTACAAAAGTCTTCTATGATTATCCTCTTCATAAAAATCCTCCTACCATCCTAAAATAGTCCTTCTCTCACCTCACCAGAACGATCCTTCTAAAGTGGACTGACCAAGACACCATCCTGCTTGAAATAGAGATCATTTCTCTTGATATCTACATCTAGGGGATCAATCCCTATTCCCAAAACTTCTAATAGCTTGGGTATAAATATATTGGTATTGAGGTTGTGCTTTGACCCCGTAGCCAAGATGGCTGATACCACAAGTCTATCCTCTGAATAATCCAGTAGAGACAAGGTTTTTATCAGCGGCTTGATGTCTATATCCACCAATTTTCCTTTTTTATTTTTCTTGGTCATCATGATGGATTCCATAGCCATAAGCTGGTCTAGTCTGTCAGACATATCCTGACTAGAAATCTTATCCACATTTTCAAGACTAAATTCATAGTCTCCATACTCTATTGATGAGGCCAGATTTCGCTCTCCACCCACTAATTCTACTAGCTTTACAAAGGCCATACCATCCGGAAGCTGGGCATTCACCCTTTCCTTGACTTCATCAGTTGACAGGTCTGCCTCTATTTCTATATCCACATATTCACCGTAGCTTTCCACACCTAGGGCAAGGGCATTACCATAAGTAATCTTTGGATGGGGATTGAATCCCTGAGAAAAAGATAATTCTATGCCGGCACGCCTAAAAACTCTCTGCAGGAGCCTCTGAACATCTAGGTGTGATATATATATCATATCCTTAGTTTTTATAAATTTAACCCTAATTTTCTTAGACATTAACACAAGCCCCTTCCTATATCGTTTGTATTTACTCCACAGCCCCTACAGCCATGTCTACAATCCTCAGTCACCTTGTCTTGCTTGGCCAGCTCATTCTCCCTAATCAAGAATTCCTTTGTTACACCAACATCTATGTGGTCCCAAGGGAAGATTTCATCATAAGACCTCTCCCTATGGGCATAGAAACTTGGATCCAAATCATTCTTGGCCATTGCATCCATCCACCTATCTAGGTCAAAGTATTCAGACCAACCGTCAAACTTGGCACCTGCCTTAAAGGCATCTAACAAGACCCTACCCAGTCTCCTATCTCCCCTAGCAAAAACTGCCTCCATCAAGCTCGTCTGTGAATCGTGGTAGTTGTACCTAATATTTCCATTTCTCAACTTGCCAACCAGGTATTTTTGCTTGTCTCTGATTTCATCGCCTGTATCCTGCCTATGCCACTGGAAAGGGGTGAATGGCTTGGGAACAAAGGTAGATGTACTCACTGTCACACCAAACTTGCCCCTAATCCTACCACCGTGTATATCCTTGTAGATGTCGACCACCTGGTAGGCTAGGTCCTTGATACCATCTAGGTCTTCATACCTCTCTGTTGGAAGGCCTATCATAAAGTAGAGCTTGACACTATTCCAACCCATTTTAAAGGCCTTGGAAACTGCATTTTGTAGGTCCTGCTCAGATACACCCTTGTTTATTACATCTCTCATCCTCTGGGTTCCTGCCTCTGGGGCAAATGTAAGTCCAGTCTTTCTGACCTGCTGGACCTTTTCAGCTATTTCCATGGAGAAATTATCCAGCCTTAGGGATGGTAGGGATACGCTGATATTTTGGTCTGCGTACTCGTCAACCAAAAAGTCAGTAATTTCCCTAATATGGCTATAGTCACTAGTACTCAAGGAAGAAAGTGATATTTCGTCATAGCCCGTATTTTTTATCATCTTATCTACAATTTCTTTTAACCTATCTATGGATTTTTCCCTTATAGGTCTATAAATCATACCAGCCTGGCAGAACCTACATCCCCTAGTACACCCCCTAAACAGTTCCAAAACTATCCTGTCGTGGACAGTCTCTATAAAGGGAACTATGTATTTTTCTGGATATATAGCTGAATTCATATCTGCTATAATCCTCTTTTTCGGCCTGTCAGGAGCCTCTTCTACAAGCTTTATTAGTTCCTTTATAGTACCATCCTCCTTATATTTAAATTCATAGAAGGAAGGTATGTAGACACCATCTATACCTATTATCTTCCTGAAAAAGTCAGTCTTGTCCTTGCCATTTTCATATGGGTTTGTCCTTATCCACTCCTTATAAGCCCTAACTACATCCAGGTTCATCTCTTCACCTTCACCTAGGACCACTATATCGACAAAGTATGCAAGCGGCTCCACATTGTAGGCACAAGAACCACCCACCATTATTAGTGGGTCTTCGTTTTTTCTATCCTTGGCCAAAAGAGGTATACCTGCTAGGTCCAGCATATTCAGTATATTTGTGTAGCACATCTCATACTGCAGGGTAAAGGCTACAAAGTCAAAGTATCGTATAGACTCTCTAGACTCTAGGCCAAACAAGGGAATATTATTCTCCCTCATCTTGGTCTCCATATCAACCCCGGGAGCATAGACTCTTTCACAATATACATCTTCTTCTAAATTTATACAATTATACAAGATATGACTTCCCAAATGACTCATACCCACTTCATATAAATCAGGAAAGCAATGAGCATACCTAATCAACTCATTGCTTTCTGTATCTTTATGAATGGAGTTTAATTCGTTGCCCAAATATCTTGCAGGCTTTTCAACCTTTTTTAATATCTTGCCAATATCAACTTTTTCCAAAACTTGCCTCCATTTCAGCTAGCCTAGCAGTTACAAATACATGTCCTACAAGCATCCAGCCTTATGTTTATAATTTACAATACTTTTTTAATAGATTCTCCTACGCCTTAAATACACATTCAAAACAATACCTATATTTGCCATCGATGTCAGCAAGGAGCTACCCCCATAACTGACAAAGGGCAGGGTAACACCCGTAACAGGCATTAGACCCACCGTCATACCAATATTCTGTATGATTTGGTAGGCAAACATACCCGTTATACCCGATACAATCAAGGTTCCATATACATTTTTTGACTTCTTAGCTATCATCAAAAGTCTCGTAATTAGTAGCATAAATAGCACTATAACTATCAGCATACCTACAAGACCAAACTCCTCACCAATTACTGCAAAGATAAAATCACTATCCCTAACTGGCAGGAAGTTTTCCTGGTTTTGCGAGCCCATGTAGAGTCCCTTGCCAAATATTCCACCTGATCCAATGGCTATCATGGATTGTAGCACCTGATAATTACTGCTGGACTCAGGCTTAAAGAAGTTGACTATCCTGACCCTCTGGTGGGGTGCCATAAACATATACATAAGTGGTGTAAAGAGTAGTAGGGCTATAAGAGTATTTCTGATTATCTTCTTATCTAGGCCTACCACATATAACATAAAGAATATTATGCACACAAATACTATAGCAGTACCAAGGTCTGGCTGGGCAAGTAGCAGACCTATAATAGGCATTGCGTATACAACCAACTTAAAGAGAACCCTTACATTGCTCATATTATCCTTGTGTTTCTCAACTATCTTTGCATAGCTAAGTATAAAGGTCATCTTTACTATTTCTGATGTCTGCAGGTTAAACTTGCCTATACGTATCCATGAAATTGCACCAAACTGCCTATCCCCTAGGCCTGGTATCCAAACCACCAAAAGCATTAGTATACTAAATATATACAATTCTTTGTAGTACTTGCCCAGACTGTCATAATCAAACAACATCATTAGCATTATTATTCCTATACCCAATAAAAACGCCAGTATCTGTTTGTATATCTGTGTATAATTTTTAGTTATATTCGCATGAGTTGCACTACTAAGTATCAGTATTCCTATTAAGAATATTATCAGAACTATGGATACTAATTTCCAGTCGACATTTTTAGCTATTTTAAAATTTTTCCTGTAATCAATTTTTTTCATCTGTCTGACCTTCTTTCATTAGCCCAAAATACTGGGCCATAGTCTCCCTAATTGGTAATACTGCATAGGAACTCGTCTCTCCTTGAGGTATCATACAGGCCACAGCTATCTTAGGATTATCTGCTGGTGCATAGGCTACACACCAGGCAAAAGACCCATAGTCTGCCTTGTATTTATCTATATCTTCATCCGTAACATTTGAATTTAACTGTTTGATTGCCTTTCTTAAATATTGGGCATTGACCTTATCAGTGTCATCCAACTTAACCTTAATACCAGTTTCTAATTCCTTTTCGTACTTTTTCCTGGTATCACGACTGATACTATGGTCATTTATCTTGGTCTTGAGATCTTTTATTTTCTCATTTGTAAGTTCTCTTTCCCTCTCTGCCTTAAGCTTGTTATACCTAGCTAGAAGCTTGTCCTTGTCTAGTGAGTATGATTTTAAATGACTCATCAAGTAGTCAAATTCCCTTTCTGTAGGTATTTTACCACTCTTTTCAGCCGTACCGGTCTTTGATGCAACCTTTATTGGAAAAGATCCAAAGGCATCCTTGGCAAGTCCCTGCGTAGAAACATTAACCATACCGATCTTTATATCATTCAAATTTGAATTATCCTTAAATTCTATTTTTTCCAATTTCCTGTTGGCAACTTCTGCTATCTTACCCTTTGAAGCTTCTACCTTGTTTACCACATTTAAGTTTACTAGATAACCACCATTGGCAATGGCTGCCACATACCTGGCAACTTGGGCAGGATTGTAGGCATTTTCTCCCTGACCTATGGCCAAGTTAAATGTATCACCTACACCCCATTTGGCAAAATTGAAGTAACTATATACCATATAGTCAGCATCACTCTCTATATAGGTCTCCTTGACACCTAACCTTGCAAGTCTCTTCATTGTCTCTCCCCTACCTGGGGTCTTGTCTTCATCTATCCAACTGACAATCTCATCTATCTTTTTTTCGAAATCATCCCTGTTTTCTTCGTAATCAATACCTTCAAAGTGGGTTCTCATGGTCCTCTCAAGTGCATACTTCAGTTGAACTTTTGTATTTTCTACCTTTTGTTCTTCACTAGGTACTCTACCGTTTCTCTCCTCTAACTGTCCTTCTAGACCTGTATCACTGTCCAAACCAAACTTTTTAGCATATTCAAGTATCTTATTGGCATTCATACCTAAGTTTAATGACTGACCTGTCATCCAGTTTCGATTACTTCCTAAAACATAGAAATATATATTACAAGACTCTTGTATAGCCTTGTACAAATTTACCATACCATCATTTTTTCTACCATGGTGCCAAATATAATCCGCAAAATTCCTATTGCCTAACTTTATCACACCTGGATCCTTGATAGTATAATTTGGATCCAAGCCTGATTCTAGGGCTGCCATAGCTGTTACCATCTTAAATGTAGAGCCCGGCTGAAAGACACCCTGAGTAGCTAGATTTAAAAGTGGATTTGGTGCCAACATATCATTCTGATTTTTTGGCAAGTAGTTATTGTAGTCTTCATTGCTGATACCATTGGCGAATTTATTTGGATCATAATTTGGATAACTAGCCATAGCCAATACATCTCCACTGGTAACATCAAGAGCTACTATAGCACCTGACTTGGCATTTGGTGCTCTTTCCTTGACCTTAATATCCCCAAACTGACTCTTAAAACTTCCGCCTGACCTAGCAGATTCAATAGCTTTTTTCAAAGATTCCTCTGCAGCTTTTTGAACCTTACTATCTATAGTCAAGTATACACTCTTACCGCTGGTAGGATCTACAGACTTCATCTGGTCAATAACCCTACCTACACTGTCTACTTTTACTTCCTTATAGCCATCCTTCCCTCTCAATCTGGTCTCATAACTATTTTCTATTCCAGATAGACCTACCATATCTTGGGGGCTATATCCATTCTTTACTAGGTCCTCAGACTTTGAAGATGGTATTTTACCAACATAGCCTAAGACATGAGATGCAAGATTTCCCAAAGGATATATCCTTTTTTGTTCAATAGCAACTGAAACACCTGATAATTTCATAGAATTTTCTTCTATTTGTACAACTGTTTCTTTTTTTATACCCTTAGCTAGGGTTACAGGATTATACTGGGTATATATTTTAGATTTTAATAAATCCCTCACCAACATTATTTTCCTGGCCTCTTTATCACTCAAACTAGAATCTATATTATAATAGTTATTTTTAATGTGTTTAAAGGCTTGGAAGGCATTCACTCCATCTTTAAGGCCATACCCTTCTAACCAGTCAACCTTGTTTTTTTGCTGGGTAAAGGTCCAAGAATTTACCAAGATTGGGGGATAGTATCCCAACTTATTTATCTTGGCCTGAAGTTTCACTGGATCCATATTCCTATCAGAAAGAATCAATAGTCCATTTTGTATCATGCTATCTACAACAAAGTAAAAGGAATCTTTAGCATTATAATTGCTCGGTATTCCATTTTTATTTTTAAATTCATTTATTTTTTCATCAAAACTATAACTATAATTTCCATTAACTATACTAATTGGAAACTCATCGGTATAGGTTTCGTTATTCTTTTCTAGTATATTTATTATTGAATAGGCTATCTTATTAGCCCCTTCCTTATTGTCTTTTCCAGCTTTATTAAAAGAATCTGCAACAATTTGAACGGTGAACTGAGGCTCATTGCCGGCCAAAAGTACGCCCTTCCTATCCCTTATCTCACCCCTGGGTGCCTGTACCATAATCTGCTTATAGGCCTTTTGGTCAGCCATCTCAGAATAGTGAGAATTCTTTATAGTTGTCATATATACTATTTTTACCAAAACCACACTGAGAACAACTAGTATAATCTTATTTAATATTTTTAGTCTTGGTTTTATTAACATATTTTTACTCAATTTAATACACCACTATTCTTCCCTTAATTTCATCAATAAATCTCCGAACAAAACATAAGCCAGAAATGCTACTACTACATTTAGAAAAGGTATCAATATTAGGCCCTTTATCAAAACAAGGACAAGTGGTACCGGCACAAAAAAGATGGCTGAAACCACTGCATTTATTACAGAATAAACTAAGCTAATAACAAATACCAAAAATGATACTATCACTTTCTTGTCCTTAAATATAGACTTTTCAACTGTAGATATAAAGTATGATGATCCCATAAATAATACTGCTGTAATTCCTATTACTCCACCTACTACTAGGTCACTAATCAGTCCCAAAAGACCAACTACTACAATAGCATAATTCTTATCTAAATAAAGAGATATCAATACTATATATACTAAAAGTAAATCTATGCTAACAAAAGAACTTATGTGATTTGTAAAAAAAGCCTCCAAAAAAATCAGAAAGAGGCCAATCAAAAATACTAATATATTTTTCATCACTTGCCACCTATTGAACCTTTCTTGGAGGAATTATACTGACATTGTCAATATTTTTAAAGTCTACACTTGGCCTAATCCTTATAGTTTTCATAGACTTGTTCTTATCATATGTAACTCTGCTAACATTACCTATTGGTATATTTTCAGGATATAAACCCAAGCCTGATGTAACTAGAAGATCGCCCTTTTTCACATCTGCCTTTGGATCAAATAGGTAACCTTGGAGCAACTTGTTCATATCGGTAAAGTCTGCACTACCAACTATAGATGAAGTCGTAATAACTCCCTTGTAGTCATTCTTCTTGGCTAGTTTAAAACTCACTGAAGCCCTTGAATCTATCAGGGATATGGCCTTAGAATAGTGATTACTAACACTGTAAATAATGCCTACTACACCTTGACCATTAATTACTATACTGTCAGTTTTGACACCATCACCAGCACCTGCATCTACTATAAATGACTTGTACCAGTCTCCGTTGTTCTTACCTATTATGCTGGCTGATACCATATTATTACGCTGATTAGTAGATACATAATTCAATGATTTTTTGAGCCTCTCCAGTGAATCTAGTTTATCTACATCGCTCTCCATGTCTATAATCTTTTGTTTTAACTTGTCATTTTCACTCTTTAGTTCCTGGACCTTCTTAGAATTAGACCTAAAACTAACCAAATCTCCAAAGAAATTACCTAGACCCACAACTACATTATTAAAATGCTTGCCTACACTATAGAATCCAGATACGATTCCTTGGCTTTCCACAACTTCTAGTCTACCTGCATTTGACAGAGAATTTGCAGTTATAGCTACTATTAAAACTACGACAATAGTTGCCAGTATAGTCTTTATACTTAACCTTTTTCTATTATCTTTATCTAATTTCAAGCTTACCACCAACTATCCTTCATGATTCATCATAACTATGCTATGAAATATATCTGAGTTTTCTATAGACTTGCCTGCTCCGATTGCCACACATTGAAGTGGTTTCTCTGCCACCGTTACATTCAATGATGTTTCTGCCTGAATTAACTTGTCCATACCCCTTAGTAGTGAACCGCCTCCAGTCAGGAATATTCCCTTTTCCATTATGTCTGATGCTAGCTCTGGAGGAGTATCTTCCAAAGTAGTCCTTATAGCCTCTACTATTTCGTTTATTGGCTCTCTCAAGGCCTCTCTGACCTCTGTAGACCCTATAGTTATGGTTCTAGGTAGGCCTGACATTATATCTCTACCACTTATTGTCATCTCAATTTCCTTATCACCTGGGAAGGCAGAACCTATAGCCAATTTGATATTTTCTGATGTCCTTGCACCTATGATTATATTGTAGTCCTTTCTCACAAAATTCTCAATGGCTAGGTCAAACTCATCTCCACCTATCCTTATTGAATTGGCAACTACAACACCACCTAGAGATATAACAGCTATTTCAGATGTTCCACCACCTATATCTACTATCATATTTCCTTCTGGGTCATTTACATTTAGGCCTGCTCCTATAGCGGCAGCCATTGGCTCTTCAAGTATAAAGACTTCTCTTCCACCTGCCTGGATTGCAGCCTCTTCTATGGCCTTTTTTTCAACCTTGGTAATACCATAAGGTACACAGATTACTATTCTAGGGCTGACAACCCCCTTTGAACCCTTCTGGATAAAGTAGCTCATCATGGCCTGAGTAGCCTCAAAGTCAGCTATTACCCCTTCCTTCACTGGTTGGATGGCAATTATATTTTCTGGTGTCCTACCCACCATATCCCTGGCCTTTTGACCTACAGCCAAAATCTCATTATTGTCATCTCTTATTGCCACAACTGATGGCTCATCAACTACTATTCCTTGTCCCTTTATGTAAACCAAAGTATTAGCAGTACCCAAATCGATACCCATATCATTGGTAATTATATTATTTATATTCGATCCAAAAATCTTACTAAAAAGTCCCATATCGTCCTCCATGTTTTCACTAATTTTGCAGATAAAATTAAATACCTGTAACTTATAGTATATCATGAAACGGGATTCTTGTTTATATCTTTTACTTAAAATATATTATTTTCCTTTAGGCTATAATAGGTTCCGTCACCAATTACTATATGGTCCAGAACATTAATACCAAGCAAGTTCCCACACTCATACAGTCTCTTAGTAATCATTATATCTTCCTTTGAAGGCTCTGGATTACCTGATGGATGATTATGCATAAGTATAATGGCATTTGACCTCCTCTTTATAGCTTCTATAAAGACCTCTCTAGGGTGTACTATAGATGAGTTTAGGCTACCTATAGATACATCAACATCACATATTATCTCATTTTTAGTATTTAGTAATATTACCTTAAATACTTCCTTCTTCAAGTATCTTAATTCTTCCATATAGTAGGAATATACATCCCATGGATTTCCTATCTTAAATTTCCTAGGTAGATACTGGGATACTCTAACACCCAACTCCAAGGCAGCCTTGATTATAGTAGCCTTGGAAGGGCCTATACCATCAATACTACAAAGCTCATCCAAGGTCATATCTGTAAGTCCTCTCACCCCATGCTTGGATTGGGCCAATACCTTAGATGACAGGGTTACTGCATTGTTATTTTTGTTTCCTGTCCTAATCATTACGGCCAATAGCTCTGCATCTGATAGGGATTTTACCCCCTTTTTCATCATCTTTTCTCTCGGCTTTTCATCATCACACATTTCTCTAATTCTCAAAACATCACTCATAATACCACCCATATACTCTAAAATTTTTCATATTTTGATTTCTAGCAAATACAATAAGCAGCCCACTATTATCCATTAGCCACCAGTGTAAAAATCTCACATTTATCCTCATACCTATATAGGCATAATTATAAATAAAAAAATCTATGGAAAGTAGTATTAACGTGAATTAGATATTTGCCAAAACATATATACAAACACGCAAAAAATCACCGTATATAATTAATATACGGTGACTCTTAATATTAGTTAAGCTATAAAGCTAATTAGTTATTTTCTTCTGGCTTAACGTCAGCCTTAGCTTCTTCAACCTTAGGTTTAGCCTTAACTGCTGGTTTCTTTCTTTCCTTTGGCTTTATAACCTTTGTAGGACACTTAGTAGCACACTTATTACACTGCTTACACTTGTCATAATCGACACGTGCTAGTTTGTCTTCAAATATGATTGCATCGAATGGACATTCCTTAAAACAAAGTCCACAACCTATACAACCTACACTACAGTTATCCTTTACAGACTTACCAAAGTCATTTGACTTACACTGAACTGTAACAGCCTTATTAGCTGGCTTACGCTCAATAAGTCCCTTTGGACATATATCTATACACTTACCACAGTTAACACACTTTTCTTCGTCAACTACGGCAACGCCATCTACTACGTGAATAGCATCGAACTTACAAACCTGTACACAAGTACCTAGACCTAAACATCCGTAAGAACAAGACTTGGCACCACCGATTAATGATGCAGCTGCTCTACAATCCTGTATACCGCTGTATTCGTATTTTTCCTTAGTAGCTTCACATGTACCCTTACATCTTACATTAGCTACAATCTTTTCACCTACACCGGCATCAACACCCATTATTCCAGCAACCTTTTCTGCAACTGCAGCTCCACCTACTGGACAACCATTTACTGGTGCTTCTCCCTTTGCTATTGCAGCTGCTAGACCACCACAACCTGGGAATCCACAACCACCACAATTGGCTCCTGGTAAAACTTCTAGTACTGCTGCTTCCTTAGGGTCTACTTCAACAGCAAACTTCTTAGAAGCGAAATCAAGGATCATACCAAAGATTAAACCAAGTATACCAAGTACTACTACCGCATAAACAATAAGCATTCTCTAGTACCTCCCTTATAATTTAATTAATCCTGTGAATCCTAGAAAAGCTATTGACATTAAGCTGGCTGATATTAGTGTTATAGGGAATCCCTTAAACGCATCCTGAACGTCAGCTAATTCTAACCTTTCTCTGATACCTGCAAATATAACTATTGCAAGTGTAAATCCTATACCAGCACCTACACCATTTACTAGAGTTTCAATAATATTGTAACCCTTAGTAATATTAACTATAGCTATACCCAAAACTGCACAGTTAGTAGTTATAAGAGGTAAGAACACACCAAGTGCCTGATATAATGATGGTGATGTCTTCTTTATAACCATTTCAACGAACTGAACGATAGATGCAATAACAAGTATAAATGCTATTGTCTGCAAGTATCCCAACTGGAAGTTATCCAATATCATCTGAATGAAATAAGTTATTATAGATGCTAAAGCTATAACGAATGTTACGGCAACACCCATACCTATTGCTGTATCTGTTTTCTTAGAAACACCCAAGAATGGACAAATACCAAGGAACTGAGAAGTTATAACATTATTTACTAGAACTATGTATAAAAATAATAATATTAATTTCAATCTCTACACCCCTTTACGCTTTTTTATTTGTTAACTTGTTAAATACAGCCATCAAGCATCCTAAAGTAAGGAAGGCTCCTGGAGGCAATATGAACAACAATGTATTAAATGTTGCTGGTAAGAATGTAAATCCAAACACGCTACCTGCACCTAGGATTTCTCTTACAGCACCTAGTATTGTAAGTGCTATTGTGAATCCAAGACCCATAGCGAAACCATCAACTAATGATGGGAACGGCTTGTTCTTACATGCAAAAGACTCTGCTCTTGCTAGTATCAAACAGTTAACAACTATAAGAGGTATATAAAGCCCAAGTGCCTTGTCAAGAGCTGGCACATAAGCCTTTAACAACATCTGAACAATTGTAACGAATGTAGCGATTACAACTACGAAACATGGTATTCTTATCTTATCTGGAACAATCTTTCTAAGTAATGATATTGCTAAGTTTGAACAAGCAAGAACCACTGCTGTAGAAAGGCCCATACCTATACCGTTTATTGCTGAACTTGTAACGGCAAGTGTTGGACACATACCTATTACCTGGACAAAGGTAGGGTTCTCATCGATTATACCATTTTTAAATATTTTTCCTATATTACTCATCTTTGACCCCCCTATTTATTTACTGCATCGAATATCGCAATAGCTTCATTTACACCGCCAGTTACTGCCTTTGATGTAATTGTAGCACCAGATATCGCCTTTATCTGATTTTCACCAGGTGCACCACTCTTGATAACTTCTAGAGGTTTTGCAGCCTTGCCCTTGTACTGTCCATTGAAGGCAGGATCTGTTGACTTAGCACCTAGACCTGGAGTTTCACTGTTGTTACCAACATTTACACCAGTAATTTTACCATCTTTACTGATACCGATTGTTAGTTCTACAGGGCCACCGTAACCAACTGGAGCAGTCTTTATAGTATATCCAACAGTGTCAGCACCGTTAGTACCTTCAAAAACTTCTATAGTAGTCTTGGCACCTGCACTTGCATATGCAGACTTGTCAACTGGCTTGAATTCCTTTGCGTCTGGTAAAACAGCTATTCTAGCCTCGTTACTAGCCTTGATATTCAACTGCTCTATAACTGGAGATGTAACCTGGTTAGTACCAGCCAATAATAATGCAGCTATAGCAGAGAAACCAAAAAGAGTTCCTCCTATTTTAACCATACTATTCATTATTTACGCACCTCCCCGAATACTCTATTGTGTACGTACTTGTCGATTAGTGGAACTAAACAGTTGGCGAACAGGATTGAATACGATACACCTTCTGGATATCCACCGAAAAGTCTGATACAAGTAGCTATCACAGCCGCAATCGCTGCGTATATAATCTGACCCTTCTTAGTCATTGGTGAAGTTGTATAGTCAGTCAACATGAAGATACCACCTAGTAGTAGTCCACCTGCGAATGCCTGATATACTGCAAATTCTGCATTAAATCCACCAAATAAAAATGTTAATATGAATACCAAACATATATAAGTTACTGGCATCACATAAGATATAATTCCCTTGTAAATCAAATATATTCCACCAAGTATTAGTAGTAATGAGCAAGTTTCACCAACTGTACCGCCGATGTTACCCATAAACATACTACCAATTGAGATACCTGCATCGTGTAGCTTAGCTACTGCATCTGCAGAAGTTCCCATACCTTCAGCTCCCATTAACTTCATGTAGCTAAGTGGAGTTGCTATTGTTGTTGCGTCTGCGTTAGCTCCTGGCTTCAACCAAGTTGTCATTGCAACTGGGAAAGAAGCTAGTAGGAATGCTCTACCTGCTAGTGCTGGATTCAAGAAGTTGAAACCAATACCACCGAATACCATCTTTACGATTATGATAGAGAATATTGAACCAACTACACACATCCAAATTGGTAAACCTGCTGGCACGTTGAATGCCAATAGTAAACCAGTTACTACTGCTGATAAGTCATTTATTGTTGACTTTTTCTTTGTAATCTTGCAATATACCCATTCTGAACATACTGCACCGATAACACAAGCTAAGATTGTAATCAATCCCTGAACCCTGAAGTAATACAATCCAGCCAATGTTGCTGGCATAAGTGCCAAAATGACTTGCTTCATAATATATGAAGTATCTTCTTTAGTCCTAATATGTGGAGAAGAAGACACTATCCATTGCTTATCCATTTCTTTTCCCCCTAACTATTATTTCTTCTGAGCTGCTGCAGCTTTTCTTCTCTTAGCACCGATTTCTCTCTTAGCCTGTCTGATTGATGGCAATAAAAGTCTTCTAGCTGGGCATATGAATGAACATGAACCACATTCTATACAGTCCATAGCTCTGTGCTGCTCTGCCGCATCAAAATCATTTTTCAACGAATATGCGCTTATAAATAATGGTTGAAGGAATGCTGGACATACGTCAGTACACCTACCACACTTAATACAATTCATTGGTTCTGGTGCTACAGCTATATCTTCGTCTAAAATCAATATACCTGAAGATCCCTTGTTAGTTGATATGTCATCAGTAAACTGAGCAAATCCCATCATTGGACCACCAGCTATAAGTTTTCTAGCTACAACATCTTCCTTAAGACCTCCACACTGTTCAATTATTTCACTGAACTTTGTACCGATCTTTGTAACTAAGTTCTTAGGCTCCTTGATACAAGGTCCTGTAACTGTAGTTATTCTTTCAACTAGAGGCATACCAGTCTTGATAGCTGTTGCTATTGCTGCTGCTGTAGCAACGTTGTCAACAACTGCTCCTACTGCTATTGGAAGCGCTCCTGGAGGAACCTCTCTTCCTGTACATGCATAAATTAACTGTTTTTCAGCACCTTCTGGATACTTAACCTGTAAGCTTACTACCTCAACCTCTGGATATGGCTCTGCAGCCTTTGTTACGTTTGCAATGGCTTCTGGCTTATTTACTTCTATACCTATGAAACCTTTGTTTACGTCTAGAGCCTTCATAAGGGCCCTGATACCGTATACGACATCTTCTGGATGTTCTACCATCAATCTGTCGTCAGCTGTTAGATATGGCTCACACTCAGCACCATTTAAGATAACGTATTCCGCCTTTGAGTCTGGTGGAGGAGATATCTTTACATGGTTAGGAAATGTTGCACCACCCATACCAACTATACCTGCTTCTTTGACTATTCCAACAATTTCTTCCTTGCTCAAGTCAGCTATATCGCCATGAGGCTTTACACTTTCATGAAGTTCTTCTTTGAAGTCGTTTTCAATGACAACACACATAGCAGTACCATTAGGAACACCGCATGGCTTTATAGCCTTTACGACACCTGATACTGACGAATGGATGTTAGAAGATACAAATCCCTGAGCTTCACCAATCTTTTGACCTAGTTTAACTTCATCACCTACAGCAACAATACATTTTGCTGGAGCACCTATGTGCTGCTGAAGTGGGATATAAACCATAGCAGGCGCTGCTGCTTTCTCAATTGGTTTCTTGTTAGCATACTCTTTTCCATACGGAGGATGTATTCCTCCCTTAAAAGTTAAGAGTTTCATTTTGTTACCCCCTATTCTTAACTAATATTAAAATTTTCTCACTACTAGTATACCACTATCGCTATAATTAAGGCAAATAAAATTTATATATTATTTGTTATTCATATTTAATAAGGAAATACGCCTAAAAAGTTTATTTTATGCAACCATATATCATTAACTTAATTTATTCTTAAGCAGAATGACTGTTTTACATGCATTTTATATCCTTGCAGACCGAGTAAATGCAAGTTATTTTTCAGAAAAGGCCAAAAAAGTGATCCTTAAAAAATAAAAATCAAGTTTTTACAAGTTAGGAATTTTATTTAGGACATACTGTTTGATAAAATATATGCAATTTAATCCAACCGCTTATATTTCTCAATTAAAAAAAGACCACGAAAATTTTCCTTCTTCATGGTCTTTAAGATATCATATTTATAAGCTCTACAATAAAAAACTAGAACCTTCTAGCACCTAGACACTTAACCCAACCTTCTGACATATTAGATACCTTAACACGTTCTGGGTTAGTAGCTGTACCACTGGCATGTATAAACTTACCATTACCCATGTAGATACCAACGTGACTAGTAGTTCCTGAACCATTTGTATCAAAGTATAATAGGTCTCCCGGCTTTATATTTGATAGAGATACTGGACTACCTGCACTTGCCTGCGCCCTAGAAACTCTTGGTATATTTATACCCATCTTCTTATATACGTACTGAGTAAATCCTGAACAGTCAAATCCCTGAGTACTAGTACCACCCCATACATACTTAGTTCCAAGTAATTTCTGAGCATAGTCCACGACTTTGTTACCTGTTACAGTAGGCTTGGCTGTATTAGTCTTATTATTTTCTGCCTCTGTTTCAGGATTTGTTGTCTCCTTAACATTACTATTAGATGTATTGTCAACGATATTAGAACCGCCTGAAAGCTTAGATATATAATTAGCACCAACATATCCTGTTCTACCATTATCCAACTTTATCTTATACCATCCGTTTTCTTCACCAATTATATTGATTGTTGCATTATTTGCAAGAGTACCTATAACAGAGTTACCAGTACCTGCTCCTGACCTAATATTTAGGCCAACAGAACTGTTTACCCTACCCTGTGATGCTGAACCTGCATTCTGTTTTGTATTTTTCTGTGTATAGTCAGTTATATTAGTCTTGTCCTGTTCCGCTGTCAAACTAATATACTTACCACTAGCCCAACCAGTTGTACCATCTTTTAATAAAACCTTGTACCATCCATTAGAGGACTTAGAAACAACCTTGAATATCTCGCCCTTGTATATTACGCCTGATATTCCATTTGATACAGACGGACCTATTCTGATATTTAAAGATGCTGTAGATTCAATCTTAGCATTTGAATTGACAGCAACATCAGAACTACTTTCCTTGATATTAGTTGTTGACTTTGCTTTATTTCCCTGATTGTAATCAGCTGAGTCTGTTATCTTAGTATCTTTATTATTTACAACTTCCTTACCTGCCTTGTTTGCAGGAGTGCTATCTGTATTGTTCACAGCATTGTTGGCTATAATTGGATTACCATCCTTATCAGATACATAGTAACCACTTACCCAACCGCTCTGACCATCATCAGTCTGAACGTTGACCCAACCATTATTTCTCTCTTTAACCGTTATTTTTGAACCCGCTTGAAGCTCTGAGACCTTATTTGAAGTTGCACCTGGCTGTTCTCTAAGGTTAATTCCTGTAGTTGTTTGAGCATCCTGTTGTTCCACTGCACTAGTATTCTGTTGTTCCATAGCACTAGCATTTGAAACCGATATAGCAACAGCTGCAGCACCTAACCCTAACACTGTTATTGCTTTTTTCATCTAAATTCTCACCTCTCATTATTTTTTATCTTTATAAAATCCAGCTATTTTACATCATAAATTAAACTGATTTTAAAGAAATTACATCCGAAATTAATTGTTACATTTTTTTAACTTTATATTTTTCTAAAGTTTTATTTCGTTTTTCAATTCTTGCACAAGACTATAATACAACATTTTGTTACGACTTGTAAAGTATTTTTTCAAAAAAAGGTGACTTTTTTGCAATTTTTATGATTTTTTGTAACTTTTTTGTTTCTTTTGACCCCCTTGCCAGCATCTTTAGACCAGGTTTTTTGTAACTTTTTTGTTTCTTTTTTTGGTGAGAAAAGAAAAAATCTTTAATTTTTAATTCCTTACACACAAATAACGACTGACCCTATAGGATCAGCCGCTGAATATACACTTACTTATTTAATTTCCTTTAACTCAAATCCCAGTTCTTCAACTGCAGATTTAAGTTGGTCATCAGTTACACTGTCTGCCACGTCTACATCAGCATACTTACCTTCTAGACTTATTTCTACTACATCTACACCTTCTAAATCTTCTGTAAGTACGTCTCTTAGACCCTTAACGCAATTCATACAGTGCATACCTTCAACCATCAATCTCTTTTTCATTCTTATCCTCCTATCATCATATGCATTTATTCATACAAGTACTTATATTTTTCGTAATTGTCTAGTACCTTCTGGGAATACTTAGAAGTTTCATTAAATGGTATTTTGGCCAAGTTCTTTCCATCTTTACTGTAATCTCTTGTTCTCAACCATTTTCTTACATTACCTGAACCCCCGTTATAGGCAGCTATGACAAGTTTGTATTCACCACGAAACTCTTTTTGCAATTTTCCCAAGTACCAAATTCCAATCCTTATATTTGTCTCAGGGTCATATATATCAGCATCCCCAAGACCAAGCTCTTGTCGTCCCCAGGCAGCAGTCTTATCTGTAATCTGCATGAGACCCTTGGCTTTTTTAGAGGAAATAGCTCTTGTATGAAACTTACTCTCAGTTTTTATTATACTATAAACTAGGTATTTATCAACACCATACTCTGAAGAATATTTTTCTACATACTCTGAAAATTTGGTAGGATACAGGGCATATCCTATCTTTTTGTAATTTAAAGCCATAAAAAGTGCTATAAATACAAGTATCAGGGCCAGTATAAGCCTACTAGCCTTTAACTTCCTTACCTTCACCTTCACACATCCACTTTCTAATTTTTTTAATTAATTTTTCAACCTCACATTCAAGAGATTCCATATCACCAGAATTATCTACTAGGTAATCGGCCATTTTTTTCTTTTCTTCCTGGCTCATCTGGCTCTCTATTCTCTTTAGGGCATCCTCCCTAGAAATCGAATCTCTGTTGATCAAGCGTACTACTTGTTTTTCTTCATCACAATATACAAGAACCACTTTATCAACCAAGGAGTCGAATTTTGCCTCTAGCAAAAGGGCCGCATCGACGACTACCAAGTCTTCGTCTTTGTTATTTTCCAAGGCTTGACATACCAGTTCATGTATCTTTTTGTGGGAGATTCTGTTGAGGTCGCTCAACCTAGTCTTATCTGAGAAGACTATACTTCCCAAGATTTTTCTATCTATTTTGCCATCTATTATAGATTCCGGAAAGCTAGACCTCATTTCACCTAGTACATCCTCGTAATCATATATTTCTCTGGATAGGAGGTCTGCATCTATTATCACAGCTCCTCTTGATGCAAGTATCTTTGATATGCTGCTCTTTCCACAGCTAATATTACCAGTCAATCCTATTGTAAACATACTATCACCTACTTTGTTTCGTACCATGACTTGCCAGTATTTAGGTCTACCTTTAAGTCAACTTTTAAATTTACTGCGCTCTCCATTTCTTCTCTCAGGAGCTTTTCAACTTCAGCCAACTCATCAGCACTAGTCTCAACTATCAACTCATCGTGTACTTGGAGAATCAGCCTAGATTTTAGACCATTTTCCTTTAGTCTATTGTAGACATTTACCATGGCTATCTTGATAATATCGGCTGCACTACCCTGGATTGGGGCATTCATAGCTGCCCTCTTGCCCCTATTCTTTTCTATAAAGTTGCTAGACTTAATTTCAGGTATATACCTACGCCTATTGAACATAGTGGTAGAATATCCCTTGTCTTCTGCATCTGCAACTATATGGTCCATAAAGGCTTTGATAGTTTCATATTTGTTAAAGTAACTTTGAATATATTCCTTGGCCTTTTTCTGACTTATGTCTAGGTCTTGAGCCAAACCAAAGTCACTCTTACCATATATTATACCAAAGTTAACAGCCTTAGCAGCACTCCTAAGCTCGGGTGTTACCTGTTCTAATTCTACATTAAAGACCTGGGATGCAGTCTTTCTATGTATATCCTCACCACTGTTAAAGGCCTCTATCATATGTGGGTCATGACTCATGTGGGCTAGGACTCTTAGCTCTACCTGGGAATAGTCGGCATCTACAAGACTCATTGAATCATCAGCTATAAATACCTTCCTGATCTGCCTTCCCATATCCGTCTTTACAGGTATATTTTGCATATTTGGATCAGTCGATGAAATTCTACCGGTAGTGGTAATAGTTTGGTTAAAAGAGGAGTGTATCCTTCCGTCCTTTTCATTGACTAAGGACTCTATTCCATCCACATATGTGGACTTTAACTTTACAACTGACCTGTACTCTGTGATTAGATCTATAATTTCATGCTTGTCTTTTAGCTTTTCTAGTACCTCTGCATTTGTAGAATAACCTGTCTTTGTCTTTTTTATTACAGGTAGATCCAACTTTTCAAACAGGATTACTCCCAGCTGCTTTGGTGAATTTACATTAAATTTTTCACCGGCAAGCTCGTGTATATTTTTTTCTGTTTTTTCTATTATATTATTAAATTCTCCGGCCAAGCTAGATAGAATATCCCTATCGACACATATACCAACATACTCCATTTCTGCTAGAACCTCTACTAGGGGCATCTCTACATCATAGAATAGCATTGTCATATCGTCCTCTTCTATGATTTTCTTCATCTTTGGATATACTCCTTCGATAGTCGACACTAGGCCAGTTGCATACCTGTCTAGCTTGTCTAGGTCCACCTCTTCGTAAGTCAAGGCCTTGGCCCCCTTGCCTAAAAGATCTTCTTTAGACATTATAGTCTTGTAAATATACTTACTAGATAGGCTATCTATCTCATAGGATGTAGATGTCTTAGAATCTATCATATATTCAGCTATAGCTATATCGAAGGCCATGTTTTTAAGGTCTATTCCGTATGGCTTGAGAGCTACATAATCAGACTTCATTTCATAACCTATCTTTTCTATATCCTCATCCTCCAGTAAAGCCCTTATATCTGAGATTTTATCTCCTTCAACCCTATATACTTTGCCATCTCCCATACTCAAATACGTCATGTATATAGCCTGGTCAAGTATATTTGCTTGACGTCTAAGCACCTTTATAAAGACTCGCCCCTTATCTTTTGCCTTATTTATAAGGTCTTCATAGTCTGACAGTTGACAAATATCTACATCAACTGCCTCTTCATCCATGTCAAGCCCAACTATATCATTTAGTCTGGCGATTAGACTCGTAAACCTAAGTTCTTGAAATGCCTTTATTAGCTCTTCAAGAGAAAAATCTCCAAAAACCATTTGGTCTAAGGAATATTCAATTGGAACTTCCCTAAATATCCTTGCAAGCTCCTTACTCATTAGGGCTGATTCCATATTTTCTTCTACCTTCTTCTTTTGGGCTCCCTTTAGCTTGTCGACATTATCCAAAACACCCTGGACACTTCCGTACTCTAGGAGCAACTTGATGCCTGTTTTTTCCCCTATTCCTGGTATACCTGGTATATTGTCGGACTTATCGCCCATTAAGCCCTTAAGGTCTATAAACTGGTCTGGTGTCAATGAATACCTGTCCAATACAGCCTGCGTATCATACTCTTCGACCTCTCCAACACCCTTTTTGGTAATCAATACCCTTGTAGTGTCTGAAGCCAACTGAATGGCATCCTTGTCTCCAGTAACAATATATACCTCATAACCATTTTTTTCGGCATCCAGTGATAGGGTTCCAAGTATATCATCCGCCTCATAGCCCTCTATTTCCTGCCTATCTATATTCATCTTGTCTAGGATATCTTTCAATGGTTGTAGCTGCATAGCCAACTCATTTGGCATCTTCTTTCTACCTGCCTTGTATTCTGTATATGACTTGTGCCTAAATGTAGGTGCCTTCATATCAAAGGCCACAGATATATGACTAGGCTCATAGCTTTTTATCATTTTGAACAACATTGTCAAAAATCCGTATATAGCATTTGTCTGTAAGCCTTGACCGTTGTCCATCGGTGGTAGGGCAAAAAACGCCCTATTTATTATTGAATTACCATCAATCAAAAGTAATCTATTCTTTTCCATAATATTAATCGCTCCTCTCCTTGCGCATTAAACAACTAAATTAGATTATACCACAAATGCCTTATATATTTTTTTATAATTTTCTTTTTTATTCTTGTTTTTATTCCTATCCTATGGTAAAATACTTTATGTACTCATGTCGATACTGCTTGACACGGTAAGCCGCTGTGGCGGAATTGGCAGACGCACAGGACTCAAAATCCTGCGGTAGCAATATCGTGCCGGTTCGACCCCGGCCAGCGGCACTAAAAGACACAAGACAATGTTTTGTGTCTTTTTTTCTGTTTAAATACAAAAAAAGACCCCCAAAAAGCAAAAAACCTATAGATGAGATACAAGACCTCATCCATAGGAAAAAAATAGCCCTGATGACGAATATCGAGGATGTGAGGGAGTTTCGTCACCAGTTATAGGGTAATTATATTTTATAAAAATGACCTTGTCATTTCTACATCTTTATGATATCAAGTAAATATGAATTAAAAATATATTTAATTTGAATTTTGTATGATATATCATAGTTTTTTTATATATATCAAATGTATTTCATCTATGCATTATTGAAATAAGCATAGAGCTGTAGTATACTATTTTTATAAAACAATTCCAATTCGAATCTATAGTCGTGGTTTGAGCATAATAAACTTTTACAGAAAGGTAATCAAGCAATGGATATAAAACAACTAGAGGCCTTTGTCGCCGTAGCAAAAAACCAGAGCTTCTCTAAGGCTGCCAAGGAACTTTTTTTGACTCAGCCAACAATAAGCTCCCATATACAAAACCTAGAAAATGAGATGCAGACCTCTCTATTCAATAGAAATAACAAGTCTATCACCCTTACAGATTCCGGCTACATTCTTTTTAACCATGCCCTAACCATTCTTAACGACTGCAAGAGGGCGGTTAATGACATCAAGGACTACCAAGGAAAGATAGAAGGAAATGTAGACCTAATCTATACCTGTGTACCTGGTGAAGCCATCCTTCCACCTATGGTAAAAAAATTCTCAAGCAAGTACCCCGATGCCAGCTTTACCCTTAAAAATATGACCCATGACCAGGCCATTTCCGAACTGGTAAATGACAACGCTAGTCTCTGTCTTACATCTACAATTACTGAATCAGACAAGCTAGTATATACCCTATTTTCAAAAAATGATCTAGTTCTTTTGTGTCCACCAGACTTGGACATTAAGAATAAAGATGGCTACGTCAGCCTAGAAAGTTTTAAAAAATTACCTCTTATATTGAAGAGTGACGAAAGTTTAGATGGCGATTACTTGTCTAGAAAACTTAGTTCAGTAGGAATCAACCCCAAGGACCTCCATATAAGGGCCTATATAGATTCCGACAACCT
Organism: Peptostreptococcus sp. MV1; assembly: GCF_000758885.1. Classification (GTDB taxonomy): domain Bacteria; phylum Bacillota; class Clostridia; order Peptostreptococcales; family Peptostreptococcaceae; genus Peptostreptococcus. Next base: position 42,050 of record NZ_JRNB01000048.1, read on the forward strand.
TGTCATGTCTATGGTCAGCGCTGGTATAGGTTCCACCCTAGTCACTAATGCACTGGCTCAATACGGAAAAAGATACAATAACTTTAATATATACCGTATCGAAAACCTAAGTATGATTTCAGACCATTATTTGGTATATTCAGACAAAAAATTCCTGTCTCCTACCGAAAAGGCCTTCTTAAACTACGTATTTGAGCTATACAACCTAGACAAGCCCTTTTAAGCTAATAAAATACCGACCCAGCAAGCCAGCTAGTTTTCACTGGAACTTGTCAGGTCGGTATTATTTTTCAAATATTATCCCATCTAATTAAATTTTTCTTAATTTTGGTCCTCAGGTCTAACTACCTTAATACCACTCAACTGCTGGCTAAAACCTGCCCTGAAGTTTGCCAAGAATTCCTTTCTCAGGATATCCCTCTCTTTTAACTCATCATCAGTTAATTCTCTAGTCTTAGCTATTCTAGCAAGTTCATTAATCCTCGCCAACTTATCTTTGTCAAATTCATTGATTAAATCCATATCAACAACTCCTTTCCAAAATTATATTTTTCCCAAACATATCATACTTACCAATTATTTAAACTACTATAAACTTTTACCCTCAATACGACTCAATGTGTAGAACTCGTCCAGACTATCACTGATAATATCCACAGCTTCTTTTATTCTATCCACGCTCTCTCTGGATATATTTATCCTAAAAAACCTATCCTCAATATCCAGGTCATAATAAATATAACCTGGTTGGAGGGCTACCTTTTTATTATACATGAAATTCACAAAATTTCTAGATGAAAAACCCCTATTTAAGCCAAGAAAGAAATTTATTCCACCCTTATTCTTAATAATTGTAAGACGACCACCTAATTTTTTATTAATATACTTATAGGTTTCCAAAAATTTATCTGTATATATTTTTTCCATATCCAAGGTATGTTTATCCCAATCAAACTTGGACATATAATAGTATAGAGATTTTTGAATCAATGGTGATGTAGATATATCCGAACTATGTTTTGATAAAATAGTCCTCTCCACTAGTTCAGTAGGCACCACCATAATTCCCATCCTCAGGCCCGGCATCAGAATCTTGGAAAAACTTTTTATATATATAACCCTATTGTGACTATCATAGGACTTCAAAGTCCTGTTATTTTCAGACATGAACTTAAAATCACTTATAAAATCGTCCTCTAATATGTAAAAATTATATTCTTCCGCCAACTCTATTAACTTTTTCTTCTTATATTCTGAATATGATATACCTGTTGGATTGTGAAAATTTGGCATAACATACAAGAGTTTTGGTCTTATCTTTTCTAATTTCATTTTTAAAAGACCTATATCTATACCATCTTCTAAAATAGGAATAGATACTAGCTTTGTATTCCTCATCTTGAGAACCTCTATAGCACCTGAATATGTCGGCTCTTCAATGAATACCAGGTCTGAATAGCTAAGTAAACTCTTTGATATAATATCTATACCCTGCTGACCGCCAGATGTGATTATTATGTTATCAATACTAGTCTCAATCCTGTGTTTAGCTAAATAGTATACCATAACTTGTTTTAACTCATATATGCCATTCCCATCATCGTAGTTAAACAAACTAGCCAAATCATCATCCAAGGCCATATTAACAGCCTTCTTAAAATCATCAATCGGAAATATATCAGCAGATGGATTGCCTGTATCTAACCTATATAGTCCATTCTTTTCAGGTACAGACCCAGTACTTTTCATCTTAGAAACATAACATCCACTACCAGGCCTCTTGATCAAATAACCCTCATTTTCTAAGAGTTCATATGCCTTTACAACCGTAACACTATTTATACCTAGTAGGTCTGCCAACTTTCTTATTGGAGGCAGCTTTTCATCTCTGACCAGGCTTCCTTCCAAGATAAGATTCTTTATTACATTATAAACTTGTATATACTTTTTACCGTTTTTATCAAATTCAAATTTATACATGTCCAGAGTCATAGTATACCCCCAAATTAAAATAATTATATATAAAATAAAAGTGCTGCCAAAGCAACACTTTTATCTCCCAAAACACCGTAGACCAATTAAATTCACACCCGAGAATCACCCAGGTGGGTGACCAGTCTCATACTTTCTGAAATCCTAGATAAATCCAAGCATATCATACTAGTATATGAACACAGTCTCCCGTATAATATATGTAGGTTGAACTTACATATAGCCTTGTCGCATGTTCTAGATTTAAATATATTATACCACTTTAAATAGTAGCTAGCAAGATTTAATAGATCATTATTCCAAAGTATCTAACTTCAAACCTAGCAATCATTATATATTTAAAGCTCATTTACAACTAGTAGCTACATCCTAGCAACGCTATCCCTATCTGATATTGTATAAGGTAGTTCAACTTTTTTCTCGTCAATTTCTATACCCTTAATCATCTTTATTATCATCCTTATAGCGACTGCACCCATATCATATAGTGGTTGCTTGACAGTAGTCAGCTTAGGCCTGCACATCTTTGAAAATTTGGTGTCATAAAAACCTACTACTGAAATATCCTCCGGTATCTTATAACCCAAATCAAAACAGGCGTTCATAGCTCCTATTGCAGCTTCGTCACTTGTCGCAAATATAGCATCAACATCTACCTTTGATTCTAGCATATCCTTGACAGTCATATAGCCATCGTCAAATGATGGTCCACATGACTTTATTATATCAACATTGATTTCAAGCCCCTTTTCTACTATTGCTTCCTTGTAACCAGTCAACCTCTCATCTGCCAAGTTTGATATCTGATATGTTGTATTTAAAAGAGCTATATTTTTATGCCCCCTATCCAACAAGAAGTTAGTCATATCCTTGACTGCTGACTTGTTGTTTATAGATACATTATATATATCATAGTCCCTAGTAGTCTTGCTGATATATACCGCCGGTATGCCTGAATCCTCCAACATATCAACTACATCCTTGTCAATGTCCCAACTTATCATAACTATACCTTCAACTTGCTTGGCCCTAAGAATGTTTATATTTTTAATTTCTATATCCTTTTCAGAATAAGTGTTTGCCAATAGTATATCATAGTCATACATTTTTGATATTTCTTCAATACCATTGAGTACCTCTGCTGAAAAAGTATCCGTAACCTCAGGTACTATTACACCTATCAACTGGCTCCTTTTTGTTACCAAGCTTCTAGCCAAAGGATTCGGTACATAACCTGTCTCCTTTATCACGTCTAGAACTCTCTGCTTTACCTCATTTGTGACTGGTTTGGAATCATTAATTACTCTAGATACAGTAGATATTGATACACCAGCCTTCTTTGCCACATCTTTTATTGTAGTCGGTCTTTTTACTACCATTTTTCATTCTCCTTCCTCGAAAATTAAGAAGTCACCCTAGAAAAGGCCTATAGGTATAACCTTTTCCCAGGACTCAAATAATTTTACGCAGGTTTTTAAAAATAAGACATAAGTCTATAAAATTCAATTCTCTATCTAAATATTATATAACAAACCCCAAAATAAATATAGTTTTTTTGTATAATTTATGGTATTTTGTTGAATTTTTCCAAATAATATATTAATATACTCTATATACGATAAAGGTCGTAGCCAGAATATAGGGTCAATACTTACCCATATAATTTTTTAGGAGGACAATCATGTTTGATAAAATTAAAGAAATTATAGTTGAACAGCTAAATATCGATGATAGTGATTTCATAAGTATGGATACTAATCTTCAAGAAGACCTAGACGCAGACTCTCTAGATGCTGTAGAAATTATAATGAACATCGAAGAAGAATTTGATATTAAGGTTGATGACGATGAGTTAGAAAACATAAAGACTGTTGGAGACATAGTCAAGTATATTGAAAACAACAAGTAGGCTACCTTTTAAATAAAGCGCAGGCTACCACAAGGAGCATATATTTTGCCATAAATAATGAGACCTCAAATACCAAGTCCAGGGTATAAATATGAGGTCTCTTTTTATAACTTTTATGTATTTCTCATGTCAGGCTATTTTACTGCCAGACTATTATACTTATGCTAGACAATTTCACTTACGCTAGACTATTTTTACTTACGCTCTTCTATTCTATTCTATTCTAGCCTAACCAAACTATTTTTACTTATGCCGGATATACAGGACTATTTTTCCTCGTAAAAGTCAATATTCTTGATGGTGATGTCAAAGCTACCGTCCTCATTCTGCTTAAATGAGTACTTCATAGGGTCTTCAAAGTCGTCCAGTAGGCCCTTTATATCAAAACCTGTATTAGTCTTGATGCTCCTTCTCTTCAACTTCTTTTCTACCCAAGTCTTGTCTATATTGAAGCCCTCTACAATCCCCTTTTCAACCATCAATTCCTTGTAGGATTCCTTCCTGTCATCATCCCTAATAGACTCCTCTATAAATTTATCTAGATCAACGTCATTGGCCTCTTTTAGGTTATAGTTCAGAATACTTCTTACACTCTCTGCTTCTTTGACATCATTGGCATAGGCATTTGTAATCCAATTTTCCGTAGTATTCTTAAAGACCTTAGTCAGGTACTTCTCATCCCTGACCTTTTCAGCCTTCAAAAATTCTGTCACAAAACTGGAGTCAGTTTCTTGCTTTTCTGCTAATTTGTCCAAGACTTGAAGCTGCCACTCATCATTCAGACCACTTGGTCCTATCAAGGCCGCATGGATAATCTTCTGTGAATCCTGGATACCTATTTCATTAGTTACCATCTTGATGGCCACTAGGCTCTCGTTCTCATCGTAGACTATTTCGTGAGTGTATAGCTTCTTGTAGTCTAATTTTATGATAGCCACTCCCTTTTGGTCCTTGTGGGTATATAGGACAAGAGCTAGGTCACAGGAGTCCAACTCTGCATTAATCTTCATGGCATCAAACATAAACCTAGCTATTCCCTGAGAGCTGACTACAAAAGATGCCTCATCATATAGGATATGATCTGCGCATACCCTGATTTCATTTTCACCGTAGTCCTTAAACTTTGCCTTTCTAAGGTCCTCATCCCTAAGTATACGTCTAATGACCTTCTGATAAAAGGCATCCGTCTCTGGCGATATAGAGTTCTCCACATCATTTAAGACTGGAAAATCTGCATTTTTGTCCAAAACGTGTATAATAAATTTATTTATAATCATCTACTCTTCCTCCTAATTTTTCTAATAATTCCACCATATCTTGAGGTAGGTCAGCTGTCAATTCAATCCTATCTCCAAACCTAGGCTGGTCAAATCCTATCCTATATGCATGTAGGGCCTGCCTACTTATTAAGGGGCTATCAGGCTTTCCATAGAGGTCGTCACCTATAATCGGATGTCCAGTATGAGATAGGTGGACCCTTATCTGGTGGGTCCTACCAGTTTCCAAACGCAGGCTAAGTAGACTGGCCCCATCTAGCCTCTGTAGGGTCCTGAAATGTGTGATAGACCTCTGCCCCCTTGGGTCTACTACCCTACTTATAGAATCCTCTGTCTCCCTGTATATAGGAAAGTCCAAAACTCCACTATCTTCACTTATTATACCTTCGACTATGGCCAGGTATTCCTTGTAGACATTGTCCTGCCCCATGTCAAGTGATAGCTTGTGGTGGGCATATGAATTTTTTGCCACCACCACCAAACCTGAAGTATTCATATCTAGCCTATTTACGAACCTAATCCTAGGCCCTTCTCCTCTTCTATCTATGTGGTAGCTGATTGCATTGGCTAAGGTACCATCAAAATGGCTCTTTGTCGGGTGGACAACCATATACGGGGGCTTGTCTGCCACTATTAGGTCCTGGTCTTCATAGACGATAGCTACCCCCAGGTCCTGCCCAATAAAACCTGCCTTTTCTTCATTTATCTGTATTTCTATTATATCACCCTGCTTAACCATGCTAGTAGGTTTAGCTGGCCTGCCATTTATATATATATTATTTGCCCTCTTCATCTTGGATATGGACCTAACCGAAAAATTAAGGTCATCTATCAAGAGGTCCTTTATTTTCACTTCTCTATCAACTCTTATAAAAAAACTATTCCATTTTTGCCTATCTCTTATAAACAATTTCTTCACCCTTACCTTATTTTATAAGTCACTATGACCTCATTTTATCTTACAATATTGTACCATATATTTTACGCCTATGATATAATGAATTATAGGAGGGCACCCCAAACTTGGGTGTATAGAAAGCATGACTAGAAACGTTGTAATAAAATCCAATGAACTAGAAATTTCTAGAAAGATAAAAAAAATATTAATAGACAAGTTCCTATCTATCGGTTTTACTACCAGTGAAAATATCAGGGACAATAGCGAATTGGTCATATCAGTTGGCGGAGACGGATCTTTTTTAAGAAATGTAAGAGACCTGGACTTCCCTGATATACCTTTTTTCTGTGTAAACACTGGTCATCTGGGATTTTTTGCAGAAATACTTCCCACAGAGAAGGAAATTGATTTATTTATAGATGCTTACCTAAATTCAACCTATGATATAAAGGAATTGTATTTATTGGATGTAGATATCAAGAGCAAGGATGAAATATACCACACCTATGCAATAAATGAATTAGTGGTAAGGGGAAACCAATCTAGGACAGCCCACCTGGGTCTACACGTAAACGGCAACTATATGGAGACCTTCAGTGGTGACGGATTGATTATGTCTACATCTACGGGTTCCACTGCCTACAACTACTCTGCTGGTGGTAGTATAGTCGACAATAGGCTAAATATCATCCAAATAACGCCTATATCACCTATCAGTACCAATGCCTTCAGGAGCTTTACATCCAGTATTATCCTGCCAGGTATAGACAGTGAAATAGCCATAAAGCCAGAATACAAGGCTGAACACACTATAATCACAGTGGTGGATGGTCAGGAACACAAGTACAATGATGTGTATGAAATAAATGCTAGAAATGCCAATAAGACAGTCAAGTTACTTAGACTGTCTGACTATGAGTTTTGGGATAGGGTTTATATGAAGTTTTTGAAGACCTACGACTACAAGGTGAATGAGGCAAGGTTCTAATTTGTTATAATTCTTCAATACCTGTTAATACCATATAAAACGGTTCTATAATATATAGCGTTGATGGTAACAAAAATGCTTTCAAAGTCG